>JBBROT010000321.1:0-4646 GCA_038229155.1 Bryobacterales bacterium
TAACGCATTACACGCAATGTTGATCAAAGCGCCGCATAAGTAGAAGTTTATCAGGAGCTTACCGGCGCCATGCCCAGCTCGTCAAGTAGGAGATACAAAAGTCGGGTGACGGCCGGGAGCAAAACAGGGCCGCATTGCCCTGTTTTTTCGTGAAGTCATAGCGTGCAATAGGAACTGTGCGCAGTCTCTCCTTCGATTTTTCCGCATTGCACGCAGCGAAATGAATACTCTAACGCGGGGGTTGACTATGCGTGTAATCAAGCGCGGCCCCGCGTTTCTGGGGGATGATGCTGTATCGCGGGAATTTGCGGGTAGTCTCCGGGCGGCGGATCTGGCCGAAGCGACGCGGCGCGGATACACGGCCGATCTTGGGAAGTTCCGGGCCTGGATCGAAGAGCGCCGCGGGACCACAGTGGCGTTGCGCCGGATCAGCGCCGCCGATCTGTCCAGCTATCGGCAACATCGCGTCTGCCCTGCGCTTGCTGCGCCGCCAAAAGCGGCTCCGGCCGGCGTGTCTCCACGAAGAAGAAATACAGGCGCTGCTGCGGGCGGCCGGGCAAACCGCTCATGGATTGGCACGCGCAATTACGCCCTCGTTCAATTGATGATCCAGACCGGCTTGCGCGTGGGTGAGGTTTCCCAGCTCTTAGTCGCCGATTGTCAAATCAACAACCGTTCCGGGCTGGTGCGCGTTCGCGCAGGCAAACGCGGGCAAGGAAAGAGAAGTGCCGTTGAACGCCTCTGCCCGCCGGGCCGTTGCGGCATACCTGAAGACGAGGGAAGAGTATGAAGGGCGTGCTCCTTTGTTCCTGAGCGAGCGGGGCAACGAGCCTATGTCACTGCCCTCAGAGAATTGATTCTGTTCGCGATCAATACCCGTCTCCGATGCGGCGACATATTCAACCTAACTTGGGAGGAAGTGGATATATCGAAGAAGAACGACTATCGCTCATTATGGGCAAAACACGCCGACGCCTTGAAGTCCCGCTGAACAGTAGCGCGTTATCGGTTCTTCTCGAAAAGCAGGCGGCAAAACATGGCCCTTACGTTTTCTACAATCACGAAACGGGTGATCGCTTCCGTGACACCAAAACAGGCTTCAAAGCCGTTCTGAGACGAGCCGGTCTGACCGGCATTACTTGGCACACGCTCCGTCATACGTTCGCTTCACGGCTAACGCGATCCGGCGTGGATTTGGTAACCGTGAAAGAACTCCTCGGACACTCAACGATCAACACCACCATGCGCTATGCGCACTCGAACCACGAAACAAAAGCTCGAGCCGCGGCGCAGCGTGACAAAATTGTGACACTTGTACCGAGGAAACAAAAATCGGCCTAATTGTCGTGTGACACACCGCCTAAGTTCATGAAATCAGGTAGGATAAAAACGGAGGAATGGCAGAGCGGTTTAACGCGGCGGTCTTGAAAACCGTTGATGGGGAAACTCATCCGGGGGTTCGAATCCCTCTTCCTCCGCCACCAAGCACGCCTCGCTCCTCGATCTCAATCAGCAAGATCGAATGGTCGGACGTGCCGCATTCGCGTTCCTCGTGCGAATACCGGCAGGCTCGAACCCGAGGCAGCAGACTCTTCGACGCAAGTGCGTGGTCAATCCGGTAAAACTTTTCGTTCCGGCACCAGGTGTGTTCGATGCGGCCGTCATGCAGGTGCCGCCACACGTCAACGAACCCGGCGTCTTGAAGCGCGGTGAAACGATGTACATCCCCGAAGTCCCGGATGGGTCCGTCCGCGGGTGGGAGGCCAGTATTGAAGTCGCCTACGAATAGGAACGGCTCACGGCTTCTTGTTTCGGCGACGGTAACCAGTGCGCTCAAATACTCCTTCATGCGGGCTCTGGGGCTGGTAGGCGCATGCAGGACGCCGAATCCGAACCCATCGCCCGGAACCGCTATTTCCAGCCACAAGCCGGAATCTTCCAGCAGGGAAATTTCCGATGTACACCCGCCGATCGGATTCTTGGACCAAACGCAAATGGCGTAATTGAAGCCACGCCGGTTGCTGCACAGCCGATGCGTGAATCCGCAATTGTAGAGTGTGTCTAACAGCCCTGCCGCCGTACCCGGCACGAATTCGATCAAGGCAATTACGTCAGCAGCATGAGCCAGAATCGCTGAGCAGATCCGGTCCCGGCGCCGGCCGCCGCCTTGCTGAATATTCCAGACAAGGAGCTTCACACGCCTCGATTGCCCGGCGCGCTCAGTTGGGCTTCAACCGAGGCCGATCCGCGCCGTAAATCGGCTGGCGCTCCACAAAGAACGACCTTGGGTCCTGACCATGCTGCGTTAGTGGGGCGGGCCGGTTGCCCTTGGGACCCCCCGGAGCGGCGTAAGCGGCCGTCAGATTTTTCAGCCCAAATAATGCCAGCTCGAAACGATCCTTCAGCCCCAGTTTCTTGAACAACCGGGAGAGATATACCTTGACCGTGCCTTCTGAAATATTCAGAGCAATACCGAGCTCTTTATTCTTCAACCCCTGCGCCACCAGCGTGACAATCTGGCCTTCGCGGCGCGTGAGCGTGTACCGGCGCGCGGTGAGCAGGGAATCCGTCAGTGCCTTTTCAAACCACAGCTCACCGGAGTGAACCTTCACCAGACTGGCGATAAGCCCCTCAGGCGGAAGAGTCTTGCTCACAATGCCCCGCACGCCCAGCCCCATCGCCTGCAAGGCCATTTCCGTCGAAATAAAATGAACCCACAGAATAAGCTTGGTACGGGGAGCCGCTTTGTGAATGATAGTGAGAAAATCCAGTGTAAAATCGGGCGTCAGATCCAGAAATACCAGGTCGGGTTGAAGTGCCGAAAGAGAGTCCAACAGGCTCGCCGGTGACGCGCAGGTACCGCGCAGCACCATGTCCGGAACGTCTTTTAAGATGTGGGCAAAACCAAGGGTCAGTATCGGCTGATCGCTATAAAAGAGAATGCTGGGCATAGGTTATTCTTCTTGACACTCTCTGAAGGAACACCGGAACTGCTAGAAGTTGCGCATGATTTCAGTAAACTTTCGCATTACTGAAAACTCTTCCCCGAGGCCACCACAAACGGCGTTCAATTCAAATTCAAAATGCAATTATACTCAATTCAATTATTTTTGGGTTACTGAACTGTTACAACATCGCCGCTTACCGCGGCTGCTGGTGGCGCGGTTCCAGCAGGCGCAGTGGCAATGTGAGAATGCCCCAGACCAGCGCAAGAACACCGCCCACCGCCACGCCCACCAGCCGGAAGGGCAACAACAGCAGCCACACCACCGGATAAAGCACCAGCGCAATCAATGCCAGGGGCCACGAAAACAAGAAGAGCAGCAACCAAAGCAGGAAGGTCATCACACAATCATACGGACCCAACCCCCCAAAAGATCCATTGCTATATAATTCGTGCGGGAGCTTCCAGTGTCGGACAACAGACTATCGCGGCGTTACTTCTTTTACGGCTCATTGCTGGCTGGTGCCGTGCCGGCGGCGGGTTTCGGCAGTAAGGCGTCTTTGAAAATGTTGGGCTATAAATCGCCCAATGAGAAATTGAACATTGCCTCCATCGGGTCCGGGGGAAAGGCGGGCAGCGATATTCGCGCCTGCGCTCAGACTGAAAATATCGTGGCGCTGTGCGATGTGGACGATGTGCGCGCGAAGCCCATCTTCGAGGCGTTCGATAAAGCGCCCAAGTATAAAGACTTTCGCGTGATGCTCGACAAAGAGCAAAACAACATCGACGCGCTGATTGTGACCATCCCGGATCACATGCATGCCGCGGCGGCGCTTGCCTGCATGGAACGCGGCAAGCATGTTTACGTGCAGAAGCCGCTGGCCCACACCATTTGGGAAAACCGGCAGTTGAAGGAAGCCGCGGCCAAATACAAAGTGGCCACGCAAATGGGCAACCAGGGTTATTCGAACGAAGGGACACGCCAATGCGCGGAGATGGTATGGTCCGGCGCTATCGGCAATGTGACCGAAGTTCACGCCTGGACCAACCGGCCGGTGTGGCCGCAAGGCTTGCCGGATATGCCCGCCGCTTCACCAGTGCCGGGAACGCTCGCCTGGGATCTATGGCTGGGCGTGGCGAGCCAGCGCGAATACAGCGATAAGTACCTGCCTTTCAACTGGCGCGGCTTCTTCGATTTCGGCTGCGGAGCGCTGGGCGATATGGCCTGCCACATTCTGGGTGCGCCAAACATGGCGCTCCAGCTTGGCGCGCCCACCAGCGTGGAATGCATCAAACAGGAAGGCAAGAGCAAGTATTACTACCCGGCCAAGAGCGTGATCCGGTTCGATTTTCCGGCTCGCGGGCCCATGCCGCCGGTGAAAATCTTCTGGTATGACGGATTGCTGGAGCAGCCCGACGTGCCCGGCGTGCCGCAAGGCTCCATCCTGGGCGATCTGCCCCGGCGCAGGACCGCTGGCCCCCAGCGGGAACAGCGCGATTCGCAGGTGATCGGCCAAGTGTTCCCGCAAAGCTATTTCGATACGGTGGACGAGGTTCCCGTAGCGCGCCCGGCTGCTGCAAGCTCCGCAGCGAGCGGCGATTCGAACGCCCGTCTGGATAACGAAGTGGCACGCCGGATTGCCACCGGCAGCAATGGCAGCTTATTCGTGGGCGATAAAGGCATGATCACCACCGGCACGTA
>JBBROT010000322.1:0-4635 GCA_038229155.1 Bryobacterales bacterium
AGCCATGGCGCAGCAACAAACTCCGCCAACTGCCGCTCAGGTGATTGAGCAGATCAAGGCGCACGTCGGCGTGCCCTGGCGCGCGGAGACCGTGGACACCATCAAGGCGGGCGATCCGGAGACGCCGGTGACCGGCATTGCCACCACAATGATGGCCACCTTCGACGTGCTGCGTCGCGCGGCGGCCGAAAACAAGAACCTGGTGATTACGCATGAGCCCGCGTTCTACAGCCATCTGGATAAGGTGGATACGCTCGAAAATGAAAAGGATGCGGTGTGGGTGGACAAGGAAAAATTCATCCGCGATCACCATATAGTGGTGTGGCGCTTTCACGATCACTGGCATTTGCGCCGGCCGGACGGCATCATGGAAGGCGTGCTGCAATCGCTGGGTTGGCAGGACCGGTACAATGCCGAAACGCATCTGGTGACTATCCCCGAAACCACGGTGGAGCACTTGGCGGCCGATGTGAAAGCCAAGCTTGGGGCCAAGGCGCTGCGCGTGGTGGGTTCGAAAGAGATGAAGGTCACCACCATTGCTCTTCAGCCAGGCGCTGGTGGAACCGCCGGGCACAGGCGCGCGCTTCAGAAGAGTGCGGTGGAGGTTCTGATCATCGGTGAAGTGCCGGAGTGGGAGACCATCGAATACGTAAGCGATGCGGCCGCGCAAGGGAAAAAGAAGGCGCTGATTCTGGTGGGCCACATTCCTTCCGAGCAGCCGGGCATGGAGAATTGCGCGGTGTGGCTGAAGACGTTTATCAAGAATGTGCCTGTGGGATTCGTGCCCACGGTGGAACCGTTCTGGATGCCGCGCTAGTCTCCTGTTTCGAACCGGAGGCGCGCATCGCCCAGATGAATTTCATCGCCGCTGATGAGTTGCGTGCCGCGGTTGCCGGTGGAAGGTAGAGCCACCACGCGCCCATCTCGAAAGAGCCGCGTGCCCACTTCGCCGCTGTCGTGAAAGAGCCGGAACTTGCCATCGTCGAATTGGATGTGCGCATGTTCGCGGCTGACGGTGGTTTCGTCATCGTTGAAGGCGACATCGTTGCGGCGGCGCAGGCCACCGGTCTTGACGGTCACTTCTTTCAGGCGGCCCAGGTACACCACGTCCTTGCCGATGAAATATTCCGGACGCTCGGCCGAGCCTTTCACCACATAAAGCCATGCGGCGGGCCGCACTTTGGGGGGTGTGATGGCCACGCCTTTCGGCTGCTTTTCCACGCGCTTGAACGCGACCTGAAAGGGCGGTGCGCCAGGGTCTTCTACAAATTCGATCGCGACAGTCACCGCATCGGCCTGGCATCCCGCATCGCGCAACATATCTCGCGCCTGGCTCTGCAGCCCGTCGTCATCCACGAATGCGGCCTCGAAGGTGGCACGCTGTTCCTCATCGCGCGGGGCAAGTTTCACCATCACATCGCTATACGGGAACACGTATTCGCCTTGACCTTTCGGTTCCACTTTGCCGCCAATGGCCGACAGAATTTCGCGGCGAATTTCCAGCGCTTCTTTGGGGTGATCGCCACCGCTCAGATTCGTGCTCCAGCGTTCAAAGTGCCGTCCCAGCCAGCGGTCCACAGATTCAAGCGACTTCATTTTCCACTCCCGATCAACCCTAAGTCTCGCGCCGCCAGCACAAGCTCTCCTGCAATGGGAGCCGATGCCGTTCCGCCATACTGACCATTTTCCACCAGCACCGCGAACGCGATTCGTTTTGCTTTCGGCGTGGCCCCGTATGGAGCGAAGCCGATGAACCAGGCATGCGATACCGCGCCGGCAAGCTCCGCCGTCCCCGTCTTGCCAGCAAGCGGTACCGGAAGGCTTGCAAGCGACTTGCCTGTACCCGCTGTGACTACTTCGCGCATGAAGCCGCCCAGCTGCTGCGCCTGCTGCACCGGCATGACACGCACCGGTTCACGCGTTCGCGCATTACTGTCATCCATCACCCAGCGGCCCTGCAGGGCCAGGCCGCCATTCGCCACCGCGGAGGCGACACGCGCCATCTGGAACGGTGAGACCACAACCTGCCCCTGCCCATAAGAAGCCTGGGGCAAGGCCTTGCGAAGCTCTTCCCATGTATTCGGGTTCGCGGTTTGGATGCCGAACAGCGCGGCCGTATCGAACAGCCCACGGGCACCCACCTTGTACGCGCCCAGTTGCGCGAAGTAGGCATTGCAGGACACGGTCACGCCATGTTCCATATCCACGTTGCCGTGTGGGTTGCGATCCTGCACGTCATCGCGAATGGGCCGTTTCGATTGGCCTACGAAGTTGCCGGAGCGGCCATCTGGCAGGCGGATGCAGCCATAGCGCTGCTGGGCGAGTGTCGGATCTTTTCTCAGCGCCGCAATTGCCGTGACGATCTTGAATGACGACCCCGGCGGATAGAGGCCGTAGCGCGCGCGATCCTGCAGTTGCGCATCGTCCACATCCTGAGCCGGCTCGGCCTGAAGCGCGTTGAACTCGGCGGGTGCGGGCCAGGGATAGCTCACGGCCGCCAGCAGATCGCCTGTATCGGGGTCCATCACCACCAGCGAGCCTTTGTCTTTGCCGAGTTTGCGCAGGTGCTGCTCCAGGATGGCGGACGCTCGCATCTGCAGCGGCGCGTCGATGGACATGCGCACGTCGCGCGTACGGTCCATGATGTCTTTGACTTCGAGGTTATCAGGCTCGTGACGGTGGCGAAGCAGGGGCAGCAGGTCGCGGTAATCGTACTTGATGCGGCGCACTTCTCTACCGGTCTTTTCGTCTTTCGAAACTTCGAGTTCGGCGTAATCGTCGAAGCCCTGCAAGCGCACGCGAGAGGCGCGCTCCTGGAAGGCGGTGTTCGAGGCGCCCTGCTTCTTGCGCGTCACCACATCGCCCAAGAGGTAGAACATCTTCGGGCCCAACGGATAAAAGCGGCGGCGGTTCGGTGGCGCGGAGGCATCGAGCGGCATGCCCAGCGTTTCATACTCTTTGGCATGCGTCTTCAGCGCTTGCCAATCGCTGGAGGCGAGTGGCAGGCCGTTGCGATCTGAAATGCTGCCCTTCTGCAACTGCCGCGCCAGTTGGGTAAGCCTGGGATTGTACTCATACTGTCGGGGGCCGGAAGACTGTGCCACCAGAGCGGCGCGCGCGGCCAAGTCATCAGCCTGCGCAATTTGAATCTGCGCGGCCCGGGCCATCAGCACGCAAAAGCAAATGCCAACCGCATAGCCAAGCCAAGAAACGGGCCGGCCGAAGCGCGTAGTCTGGTTCGCTTTGGGCCTGCCGGAGACAGCCAGCACAATACCGAAGAGCGCGAAGTTGGCCGCCATGGAACTTCGGCCATAGCTGAGAAATGGCGAGACCACGCCGGATAGCGGAATGACGCCGAGGATGCCTCCCGTGATCAAAACGATCTGTAGCGCCGTGACCATGGCCAGGCCGATCACAAGAAACAGCGAATATGCGCCCGGCGCGTTCAGGGCGATTCGCATAGCGCGATACAACAGAAAGGCGTACAGCACATAGACGCCGAGCACGCCTACGAAGCCCCACTCTTCGCCGAGGGCCGCGACGATGAGATCCGTATGAGACGCCGGTACGAATTCGGGACTGCCCAACCCTACTCCTGAGCCAAACGTGCCGCCGCTTGAAAGTGCCCACAGCGAATGCGCCAACTGATCGCCGCCGCGCACATAGTTGTCCCATGGAGAAGACCGCATGTCGATGCGTTGCGTGACTGTTTCCGGATACCCCGCTGCGTGCGCCGCCCAAAAGACGAACACGATGCAGCACAGGCCCGCGATGGCAAGGCCCGAACGGTTGCGAGCCACACTGTACAAAGACAGGAATAGGCAGCCGATCACCAGCGCGGGCCCCAAATCTTTCAGCAGGAAAAACATGGCCAGCGCGACGAAGACGCCGATCGCGACAGGTAGCAAATATTGCAGCCGCGGCACGGAGAGAAAGCGTAACGCGCCCAGCGGCCCGCGCTCTTGTTTCAGATCGCGCAGCGCGTCCCAATTGCGGGCGAAGTATCCGGCGAGGAAGAAAACCAACAGAATGCGAATGACCTCAACGGGCTGAAAGAATCCGAGGTTCACTTTGGCATCGCTCTCGCCGGGGCCGCTGCCGAAGAGCACCAGAGCCACCGCAAGAAGCACGCTCAAGCCCAGCCAGACGTAGCTGAGCCCGCGAAATTCGCGTTCGAAATCTATGGTGCTCAAGCCGGCCATCAGCAGTGCGCCCAGCAGCAGGCCTTCGGAAAAATCCTGGAACATCAGCGTGTCGCGCAAGGGGTCGCGCAGGCTGACCATCAGAATCAAGCCGCATCCGCTGAGCAGGTGCAACACGGGCAGAATCGCTTGATCGCCCACGAAACCGCGCACACGCCAGAAGATGTGGATCAGATAAAAAATGCCGATGCAGAGCAGACTCCAGAGCAGGAACCGTTTGCGATATTCCGCCGGTGACCGCACCACCACCGCCTGTTTGAAACTGCGGATTTGTTCCGGGGTGAGCAGCGGAACACTTACCGCCTTCGCTGCGGGCCCGAACCAGCGGTGCTTGCGGCGTGTCTCGCGAGCCTCCGCGTCGGCCAGACGCTTCGGGAAAGTTTCCAGGCGTGGATGCGCCGCAATCTCTTTCGCGGTCACTCGCACTCCCGCG
>JBBROT010000323.1:0-4631 GCA_038229155.1 Bryobacterales bacterium
ATTTCGGGACGGGTAGTTCTCTATTATAAGTGTCCCGCGACCTTCCCCAGCCTTCCGTTATGCTTTGTGTTCGCTTTTCCCGTGTTCCTTGGGGGCTGCGTGCTCCGGAGCTTTGGCCTGTTCAGGAGCTTTGCCGTGCTCCGGAGTTTTGGCGTGCTCTCCCTTGGGTGCCGGAGCTTCAGCGGCCGTTTGATATTGGACAATCACCGACACTCGCCGGTTGGCCGCATCTTCCGGAGCCTTCGGGGTCCGCAGGTTCTGATCCGCGAAGCCCCTGACCTGCACCACTTGGTCAGGCCGGGCACCGTGGTTCAGCATGGTGCGCCTCGCGGCGTTGGCACGGTCTGTGGATAACTCCCAGTTGCCGTAATCGCCGCCCGCGGAAAAGGGCTTCGAATCGGTGTGTCCTTCAATCATCAGATGATTCGGCAACTTGCCGAGTTCCGCGGACAGAAGCTCAATCATGTCCTTACCCATCGGGGTGGGCGCGGCCCTGCCGCTTTCGAAGAAGGAACTCTTGTCGGACTCCAGCAACTCGATCCGAAGGCCTTCCCCTGTGATGATCATCTCGACCTGGTTTTCCAGCTTCTTGAATTCCGGCGCGCGTTTAATGGCGCTCGCGAGCTTTTCCTTCAGCTTGGCCATGTCATCCTTGGCGACCGACAGCGCTTCGCCCGATCCGGCGAGCGCACTCCCCATTTGTTTGCCCACTCCCGCCGGATCTTGAAAATAGCCGCCGATCGCCTTCTTTGTGTCGTCGCTGGTGCTCAGAAGCCAAAGCACGATGAAGAGCGCCATCATGGCGGTCACAAAATCCGCGTAGGCAACCTTCCAGGCACCGCCATGGTGTCCGGCATGGCCCTTCTTTTTTTTAATGACAATAATCGGCGCCAGCACCGTTTCGGTCGTTCGTTCCGAATCCGCCATGATTAAGCCGCCGCCTTCGCCGCGGATTCCGCGGCACCGCCACCCTTGGTGGATTTTTCAAAGTCTTTGAAGCTGGGGCGGCATTCGGCGGGAATGGAGCGTCGCGCGAACTCCACTGCCAGCACCGGCGCGGAGCCCTTTGAGAACGCCAGCAGCGCCGTGCGAAGGGCATTGTAGTATTGGCCTTCGGCGTCCACCATCTTGGTCATCATTCCAGCGAGCGGCGCGAAGAATCCGTAGCAAAGCAGAATGCCGAGGAAGGTTCCCACCAGCGCGGCGGCCACTTTATGGCCAATCTCCTCGGGCGGCCCGCCTAACGCTCCCATGGTGATCACAACACCCAGCACCGCGGCGACAATGCCAAGGCCCGGGAGCGCATCCGCCACCGTGGTGAGAGCCGAGATGGGAATCAGTGCCTGATGATGATGCACTTCAATATCGAGCTCCATCATCTGGTCAAGCTCAAACGGAGTGATGGTTCCCGAGAGTGACATACGGATTGTGTCGCAGACAAAATCCACCGCATGGTGGTCTTTCATGAACTTGGGATACTTCTTAAACACCTCGCTCTTGTGCGGATCTTCCACGTCCGCTTCCAGCTTGGCCATTCCGGCTTTGCGAGCGAAGTTGAAAAGATCCAGCAACATGCGAAGCGTTTCCAAATAGTAGGCTTTCGTGAATTTGCTGCCCCCCAGGATGGCCAGAATGCCAGTGAAAATCTGGATCACAACAGGCAGAGGGTTAGCGATCAGAAGGGTGCCGAGTGCAGCGCCACCGATAATTACCAACTCCGCTGGCTGTACCAGCACCATCAGGTTTCCCTTTTCCATCAGATACCCGCCGATTACCGCGCCAATTACAACAACGATTCCAATGATGGAGAACATTACTAGTCTTATCGGAGCAGCGGCTGAAAACTTTAGCGTGGTTCAAGCCGCTCTACAATTCCCATATGGACCTGGAGTCGATTCAAGATGAGTTTCGGAAGCAGAAGCTGGACGGCTGGCTGTTCTTCGATCACCATGGCCGCGATCCGCTCGGCTACCGGGTTCTCGGTTTAGGTGCGCCGCATCACGTCACGCGGCGCTGGTATTACCTGATTCCCGCGCACGGTGAACCGAAGGCGCTGGTTCACAAGATTGAATCGAAAATGCTGGACGCGCTGCCCGGCGAAAAGTTGCAATATGCGGGTTGGCAGGAACACCGATCCGGCGTGAAGCGCCTGGTTGCCGGGTTGCAGCGTGTCGCGATGCAATATTCTCCGCTCTGCGAAATTCCCTATGTCGCGCTGGTGGACGCCGGCACCGTGGAGTTGGTCCGTGCCGCGGGCTGCGAGGTGTTGACATCGGCGGAACTGGTGCAGTCCTTCGAAGCCAAGCTCTCGCAAACGGGGCTGGACAGCCATCTGGAGGCCGGCCGGCGCGTGGACGCCATTCGCGCGGAAGCGTTCCGATATCTGGGTGAGCACCTGCGTTCCGGCGAATCGACTACTGAATTCCAAGTGGCGGAGTTCGTTCGCCGCCGCTTCGCAGAATCCGGATTGTTAAGCGAAAACGGACCCATTTTGGGTGCGAACGGCAACGCCGGCAATCCTCACTATGAGCCGCAGAAAGATCTGAGCGCCACCATCCGGCCGGGCGACTTCGTCCTTTTGGACATGTGGGCCCGCCTGGACCAGCCGGATTCCGTCTTCTATGACATCACCTGGACCGGCTTCTGCGGAACGGCTATCCCAGAGAAGATGAGCGACGTATTCGCGGTTGTGAGAGACGCGCGCGACGCAGCGATACGTCTGGTTCAAACCGAATTTCAAGCCGGGCGCGAGCTTCGTGGTTTCCAGGTGGACGATGCCGCCCGGCACCACATTCAAGCTCAGGGCTATGGCGATTTTTTCATCCATCGCACCGGCCATTCCATCGGCAAGGATGTTCACGGCAATGGCGCGAACATGGACAACTTCGAGATCCATGACGAACGGAAGCTGATTCCCTGGACGTGCTTTTCCGTTGAACCGGGAATTTATCTGGATACGTTCGGCGTCCGGTCGGAAGTGAATCTGTTTCTCACGGATAGCGAAGCGCTGGTGACCGGAGAAGCGCAGCGAGAACTGGTCCGAATCGTTTAGACGGGCTTATCGGTCAGAGCCGCGACGCCCGGCAATTCGATTCCCGAAAGAAATTCCAGCGAAGCGCCACCGCCTGTCGAGATGTGCGAAATCTTATCCGAGACGCCGGCGTTCTTCACGGCCTTTTCGGAATCGCCACCGCCCACAACGGAGACGGCGGTCGAATCCGCGACAGCATGGGCCAGCGCCATGGTGCCCTTATCGAAGGGCGGCATCTCGAACACGCCCATGGGTCCGTTCCAGATAATGGTGCGGGCGGAGGCGATGACCTGCTCGTAAAGCCGAACCGTCTCCGGCCCGATATCGAGGCCCATGAAGCCGTCCGGCACATCGGCGGCAACGTGGTTCTCGGCACCGGCCTTGAATTCGGTCGAGACCACATGATCCACGGGCAAACTGATCTTGTCGCCGAAGCGGGTAAGCAGATCGGCGGCAAGGTCAAGCTTGTCTTCCTCGACCAGACTCTTGCCCACCGGTTTACCCTGCGATTTCAGAAATGTATAAGCCATCGCGCCGCCAATCAACAGCCGGTCGACAATGTGGATCAGATTCGAAATCACTTCGATCTTGTCCGACACTTTCGCGCCGCCCAGAATGGAGATGCAAGGGCGTTCGGGGTTCTGCGTCACCATGGTGAGGTACTTCAGTTCCTGCTCCATCAAGAGGCCGGCGGCGGCTTGCGGAACGAAGCCAATCATGCCCACTGTGGAGGCGTGGGCGCGGTGCGCGGTGCCGAACGCATCGTTCACATACAGGTCGCAAAGCGCGGCAAGCTGCTTTGCAAATCCGGGGTCGTTGGCTTCTTCTTCGGGATGAAATCGAAGGTTCTCCAGCAGCAGCACTTCGCCCGGGGCGGGCTTCATGCTTTCCACTTCCGGACCCACGCAATCGGGAGCCATGCGCACGGGCAGCCCCAGCAGTTCCGAGAGCCTCACCGCTACCGGCTTCAGGCTCATCTCCGCGTTCGGCTTGCCTTTCGGACGGCCCAGTTGGGACGCGACAATCAGACCGGCACCATGTTCGAGCGCGTATCGCAACGTGGGAACGGCTGCGGCGATGCGCTTATCGCTGGTGATTTCCTGGCCGCCCGATGCGAGAGGAACATTGAAATCCACGCGGAGAAAGAGGCGCTTACCTTTTAAGTCAAGATCGCGAATAGAAAGTTTATTCATGCCGGAATTTCGAGCTTAGCAGCTTGGTCCGGTCCGGCAACACGCTGGCTTCGCGATACGCCTCAAGCAACGCTCCCGAGGCTGGCCCCATCACTGGGGCGGTCACCCGGCACCCGCTTAATTCCAGCAGAGACCGGTACCGATGCAGTACGGCTTCGCTCTCAAATACGCCACCGATATAGGAGCAGGTCACCGGCGAAGCTTCCGGCCAAAGCTGGCGGCTCACGGATTGCGCAAACAAAGCCAAACTCTGCGCGGCATTCGCCAGAAGCCGCTGGGAGATGCCGTCACCTTCGGCGGCCAATTCATCCACGTGAATTGCAAGTTGGGCGACGCGGGAGCGCGGCCACTCTGACGTATAGAACAGGTGCAGGACGGCATTCATATCAACGCAGCCGGTGCGCGCA
>JBBROT010000324.1:0-4624 GCA_038229155.1 Bryobacterales bacterium
AGAGCAGAACGTGGCCCTGAAGGATCTGGGGGCGGAGAGAACGCAGGTTGGAGATCGCACGGGACAAGACGTGATTGCCTCGATTGAACGCGGCATGTTTGCGGCTTACGCATCCGCCGGACTGGGATTGGTGATTGGCTTCCTTTTGTCTTTCTTCGTGGTGAGGGGCGTGAATCGCGCTCTGAAACAGGCGGTCAGCGAACTCAACGAGGGCGTTTCCCAGATATCGAGCGCGGCATCGCAAGTCTCCGTCTCCAGCCAAACCCTGGCGCAGGGGGCTTCTCAGCAGGCGGCTTCGATTGAAGAAACATCCGCGACCACGGAAAAGATCACCTCTATGATCCGTGGGAATGCGGAGCACTCCAAGACCGCGGCTCAAGTGGTGGCGGCCGTGGATCAGCGCGTGGTGGAAGGATATCGTACGCTGGATAAGATGGTGCACTCCATGCGCGAGATCAGCGGTTCCAGCGACAAGATCGCGAAGATCATCAAGGTAATCGATGAGATCGCTTTCCAGACCAACATTCTCGCGTTGAATGCCGCCGTGGAAGCGGCGCGCGCCGGACAGGCTGGCATGGGGTTCGCCGTGGTAGCGGAGGAGGTAAGGAATCTGGCGCAGCGCTCGGCGCAGGCCGCCAAGGATACGGCTGCCCTGATTGAGGACTCGATCTCAAAATCGAGCGAAGGCCGTACGAATCTGGAAGACGTCACCCAGGTAATGGCCGGCATTACCGAAAGCGCCACCCGCTTGAAACTGCTGGTGGACGAAGTAAATGAAGGCAGCCAGGAACAGGCGCGCGGCGTGGAGCAGATTTCGAAAGCCATGCTGCAGGTTGACCAGGTAACGCAATCGAACGCCGCCAGCGCGGAAGAGACCGCTTCGGCCAGCGAAGAGATGTCCGCCCAGGCACAATCGTTGAAACATGTCGTGAACCGGCTGCGCGAGATGGTGGAAAGCCACTGATTTTGACGCGCGGGTTCAATCGGGTGCTTAACCGTTTTTTGGGTTCATTGATTCCAAGGGGCTTAAGGCGCACCGCGCGTGAGCAAGTGGTCTCCAGGACCGGATGTGAACATGTACGCCCAAAACGGTTTAGCACCCGGTTCAATCTGCCTGCTAAACTTAGGCTTTTAAAGTCATGAAAATCCACGAGTATCAGGCCAAAGCAATCTTGGCCAAGTACGGAGTCCCCATTCCGCGGGGCGAGGTCGCTTATACGGTGGAAGAAGCCGAGGCCGCCGCTAAGAAAATTGGCGGCAGTGTCGTCGTAAAAGCCCAGATCCACGCGGGCGGACGCGGCAAAGGGGGCGGCGTCAAGGTCGCCAAGGACGCCGCGGAGGCCGTGGAAGCCGCCAAGAAGATTCTGGGCATGCAACTGGTAACCCACCAGACCGGCCCGGAGGGGCGCCTGGTGCAGCGGTTGCTGGTGGAGGAGACGCTCCCCATTGAACGCGAACTGTACCTGGGTATCGTGCTCGACCGGGCTATCGGCAAACTCGTTTTCATGGCATCGTCCGAGGGCGGCATGGATATCGAGGAAGTGGCGGCGCATACCCCTCATCTGATCCTAAAAGAGATCCTGGAGCCGGGTCTGGGCTTGCTCCCGTTCCAGGCGCGGAATCTGGCGTTCGGCATGGGCATTCCCGCCGCCAGCATAAATGCCGCGGTAAAAGCCATGACCGCGCTTGCGAAAGCAAACGAGGAAATTGACGGCTCGCTGGCGGAGATCAATCCATTTATCCTTACCAACGACGGAGCGGTTTTCGCCCTCGACGCGAAGATCACGCTGGATGACAACGCCCTGTACCGGCACAAAGATCTGCTGGAATTACGCGACCTGAACGAAGAGGATCCGCTCGAAGTAGAGGCCTCCCGCTTCAGCCTGAATTACATCAAGCTGGACGGCAACATTGCCTGTATGGTGAACGGTGCCGGCTTAGCGATGGCCACCATGGACATCATCAAATATGCCGGTGGCAGTCCGGCGAATTTCCTGGATGTGGGCGGCGGCGCCAACGCGGAACAGATCAAGAACGCGTTGCGCATTTTGTTGTCGGATCACAGTGTAAAAGCGGTCTTGATCAATATCTTCGGCGGCATTCTGCGCTGCGACGTCCTGGCGACCGGCGTGGTGAACGCGGCGCGCGAATTGGGTATTTCCGTTCCCATCGTGGTCCGGATGGAAGGCACCAACGTGGAACTGGGCCGCGAGATTCTTACCAGTTCCGGTTTCGATTTTGCGGTGGCGGACGGAATGAAGGATGCCGCTGAGAAAGTAGTGAGGTTGGCACAATGAGCGTGCTCGTCGATCGGAATACGCGCCTGCTCTTCCAGGGCTTCACCGGGAAGGAAGCTACTTTTCATGCCACCACGGCCATCGCTTATGGCACCCAGGTGGTCGGGGGTGTAACCCCTGGCAAAGGCGGACACAAGCATCTGGACCGGCCCGTGTTCAATACCGTGGCCGATGCCGTCAGAGAAACCGGCGCGAATGCCTCGGTGATTTTCGTGCCTCCGCCCTACGCCGCGGACGCCATCATGGAAGCCGTGGCGGCGGGTTTGCCCCTGGTGGTTTGTATCACGGAAGGCATCCCGGTCTTGGATATGGTGAAGGTTGCGGCGTACATGAAAGGGCGAGGCACGCGCCTGGTGGGTCCGAACTGTCCCGGGGTGATTACTCCGGGCCAGTGCAAGATCGGCATCATGCCCGGACACATTCATAAAACAGGACACGTGGGTGTGGTTTCGCGTTCGGGCACCTTGACGTACGAGGCCGTGGGGCAGCTCACCAAGCTGGGAATCGGGCAATCCACCTGCATCGGCATCGGCGGCGATCCCATCATTGGCACCAGCTTCACCGATGCCATTGAGATGTTCAATGCCGATCCCGATACCCACGCCATCATCATGATCGGCGAAATTGGCGGTACCGCGGAAGAGACCGCGGCCGAGTACATCAAGAAGCACGTCAGGAAGCCGGTGGTGGGCTTCATCGCCGGACAAACCGCGCCTCCCGGCCGCCGCATGGGACATGCCGGCGCGATCATCTCCGGCGGTTCGGGAAAGGCGGAAGACAAAATCAAAGCCATGGAAGCGGCCGGCATCACGGTGTGCCCCACGCCCGCGACCTTAGGCGAGACCGTTCAGAGAAGACTGGCATAACGAAGACAAATGGCAATCGAACAAACATTCGCAATTATTAAACCGGACGCAGTAGCCTCCGGCCACACGGGCGCAATTCTGAGCATGATTGAAGCGGCGGGTTTCAAAATCCGCGGGCTCAAGATGATGCGTCTCTCGAAGCAACAGGGCGAAGCTTTCTATGCCGTCCATAAAGAGCGGGGCTTTTTCAGCGGGCTGGTCAGCTTTATGACCGAAGGCCATGTGGTGGCCATGGTGCTGGAGCGCGAAGACGCCATCAAGCAATGGCGCGAATTGATGGGCGCCACCAATCCAGAGAAGGCTGCTGAGGGCACCATCCGCAAGCGGTTCGCGCAAAACATTGAACGGAACGCGGCCCACGGGTCCGATGCGCCGGAGACGGCCAACATCGAAATCCCGTTCTTCTTCAGCGCGTCTGAGTTGATCTAGGAGCAGGATTGTCGCTCGAAGACGACCTCTACCAACAGCGCATCGCCCGGATCGCACAGATCGAAGCGCTGGGCTTCGCCCCTTATGGGCACCGCTTCGATTTCACGCACACCATTCCCACTGTTCTTGCGAGCTTTTCCGCGAAGACCGCTGAAGAGCTGGAAGCTGAGCGGGTAGACGTAAAAGTCGCCGGGCGCATCATGACCGTGCGCCGGATGGGCAAGGCGGGCTTTGCCCACATCCAACAGGATGGCGAACGCATGCAGATTTACGTGCGCAAGGATGCCGTCCCGGAAAACGATTACGAGTTGTTCCAACTGCTGGATATCGGGGACATCACCGGCGTCGAAGGCTATTTGTTCCGCACCCGGACCGGGGAACTCAGCATCCACGTGACCAAGTTGCATTTCATGGCAAAGACCTTGCATTCCATGCCGGAGAAATTCCACGGCCTGGAAGACGTGGAGACGCGGTACCGGCAGCGCTATCTGGATCTGATCGCGAATCCGGAGGTCCGCAAGGTTTTTGTAACGCGCGCCAGGATTGTTTCCTCGCTGCGCCGCCAACTGGAATCGCACGGCTATCTGGAAGTAGAAACGCCCATGCTGCAGGCGGTGTACGGCGGGGCGGCGGCGCGCCCGTTTGTCACCCACCACAACACGCTGGATCTCGATCTTTACCTGCGCATCGCCCCGGAACTGTACCTGAAACGTCTGGTCGTGGGTGGTCTCGAACGCGTATACGAGATCAACCGGAATTTCCGCAACGAAGGCATCTCCACCCGCCACAATCCCGAGTTCACCATGCTCGAGTTCTATCAGGCCTACAGCGACATGCAGGGCATGATGGACCTGACGTCGGAACTGCTGAAGCAGGTCGCGATCGACGCAACGGGGTCGGCGACGGTGGAATATCAGGGCCAATCGCTGGATTTTGCAAATATCCGACGGCTTTCCATGCGGGAAGCAGTCGGAGATGCCAGCCTCAGCGGGCAGCCATTAATTGAAGCCTTCGAACGAAAGGTGGAGTCAA
>JBBROT010000325.1:0-4613 GCA_038229155.1 Bryobacterales bacterium
ACACTCGCCGACCATCTCGGCCTCTTCGGCGGCACGCTCGATACCTCGCTTTCCATGCAGCGCTTCCATACCTTCATCGGCGCGCAGGGTCCCGGTGAAATGCAGATGGCGCCGCAGGGAAACACCGGGAATTATTTCGGCACGCAGAGCCGCGACGCCTGGCGCAGAGAGTGGCTGGAAGGCTGGTCACCCGCCCCCATGCGCTTCGTCGGCACGCACCAGTTCAAGGTGGGAACCTCGCTCACCGTCGTAAATAACCGGGGCCTGTTCAACTTTCGCCCGGTCGATCTTCTCAACGCCGCCGGCCAACGCATCCAGCGGATCGATTTTCAAAATCAAGGCAACTATAAGCGTACCGATCTCGAATTCACCACCTTCCTGCAGGACCACTGGTCGCTTCACCCGAAGCTCGCCTTCGATTATGGACTCCGCATAGAGCACCAGCGCCTCGCCTCCAGTCTTCGCGTGGCACCGCGCGCCGGTCTCGCCTGGACGCCCTTCACGAATGGCCGCACGGTGCTTCGTCTGGGCTACGGCCAGTTCTATGACCACATCCCCACCGATGTCTACGCCTTCAGCCGTTACCCGAACCGCTTGGTCACGTCTTACACACCCGATGGCAACGTCATAGGCGCGCCCGTGCTCTTCACAAACGTCATCGGCAACGTAGCCGGCCCGAAATCGTTCCTCATCCGCGGTCAACGCGTCGCGGGCGATTTCTCTCCGCGCGGCACCACCTGGAACGCACAGGTGGAACACAGCTTCTCACGCCTGTTGCGCTTCCGTGCCGTGTATACCGACAACCGCTCCGTCGGGCTGATTGTACTCGAACCCGATTTTCTCGGCACAGAGAATAAGGTGGTGCTGAATGGCGACGGCGATTCCCGCTACCGCCAGTTGGAACTCACTGGCAAAATGGCTTGGGAGGGCGGCCAGCAGCTTGTCTTCTCCTATACCCACAGCCGCGCCGAAGGCAGCCAGAACACCTTCGATAGCTTCCTCGGTAACTATGCGAATCCCATCTTGCGGCCCAATGTCTATTCGAACCTGCCCGGCGATATCCCCAACCGCTTCCTGGCATGGGGCAGCGTGCAGGTTCCTTTTGGGAAACTCAAGCTGCTGCCCACGGTCGAATATCGAAATGGTTTTCCCTACGCCGTCGTAAACGAGTTGCAGGGCTATTCCGGTGCCCCCTATCGCGACGACACCCGCCTGCGTCACTTCTTTTCCGCCGACGCCCGCGTGATGCGCGATTTCAAAGTGTCCGCCAAGTACGCCGTTCGCCTCTCGCTCAGCGGCTTCAATCTCACCAACCACTTCAACCCGCTGGCGATTCACAGCAACATAGCCGACCCGAACTTCGGCACCTCATTCGGCAACTATCACCGCCGCTACCGTTTCGATTTCGAAGTCCTGCTGTAAGCCGCTACTGCTTCGGCTTCTCGTCTTTCGGCTTTTCCGGCTCCGGCGGGCGTGAGGCGCGTCCAAACCCACGATTCTCAGCGGGCCGCGGCTCCGATTTCGGTGCTGCTTGCGGTGCCGCTTGCGGCTCGGCTGGCCGTTGTTCCGGTTGCGCCGCGCGTCCAAAGCCACGGTTCGGTGCCGCCTCATTGCGCGGAGCCTCATTGCGCGGAGCCGCGGGTGGCGCGGCCTGCTGTTCCGGCGGCCGTTGTGAATTGCGTCCGAATCCACGATTCTCGACAGGCGCATCGCTGCGCGGAGTCGGCTGTACGGGCCGCACATCAGGCTGAGCGTTCTGCTGCGGAGGAGCGCTAACATCAGGCCGTGCCGCCCGCCCAAGGCCTCTGTTCTGCTGCTGCGGGTCGGGCATCTGATTCACCGGCTGCTGCTGACGGCGTCCCATGTCCTGTTGCGGAACAAGCTGCGGCGTTGCCTGCGGTACACCCTGTTGCGGCTGCTGCGCACTGCGCCCAAAGCCTCGATTGTTGTCCTGAGGAGTCCCCTCGGTGCGAGGCGTCGCTTGCGGCGGACGGCTATCGATGCGGTCCTGCTGACGCCCATTGCCACGGCCCATATCCTGTTGCGGAACTACCTGCGGGCCGGGCTGCGGCGCTGTCTGCGGTACACCCTGCTGGAGCGGCTGCGCACTGCGCCCAAACCCTCGGTTGTTGTCCTGAGGAGTCCCCTCGGTGCGAGGAGTCGCTTGCGGCGAACGGCTGTCGAAGCGATCCTGCTGACGCCCGTTCCCGCGGCCCATATCCTGTTGCGGAACTACCTGCGGCGAACCTTGTGGCACGGGCTGCTGGCCATTACGCCCGAAGCCCTGATTCGGCATCGGCGCGTTCTGCACACCACGCCCGCTCTGGTCATTGCTGGGGTTAGAGACACCCGCATTCCGCCCAAAACCCTGATTCGGTGAAATAGCCGAGCGCACAGCCGGCTGCCGCATATCGTTCTGCTGTCCGCGCAACATATCCACCTGCTGCGGAGCCAAGGGCCGACCCTGATTCTCACGCAGCGCCTGCTGACGCGATTCGAAAGAAACCGGTGCCGCGGGAGGCGGCGTGCGCGCAATCACTTCACGGTTGAACACCGCATCGCGCGGACGCGCCACCGGCCCACCCTGCTGCCGCCCAAATAGACTCTCGCGCTGCGGAGCCACGCCAGCCGAAAATCCCGAAACCTGTGCCGTCCGGAACTGATCCGCCGACCCCCGGAATGCCGTCCGCTGAACCGACCGCGCACTCACAAAATCCTGCCGTGACACCGCCGTAAAGGCACCCGGAGCGTTGCGGTTGACATAAACATTCGTGACATTGCGATTAAACGTGATGTTGTTGTAATCCCGCCCATTCAACTCGCGCTCATACCGCTGCGAAACATGGTAAGCAGGCCGGTAAACTTCACGCGGCCCCAGCGGGAACCACCCCACTCCGCCACCGCCGCCGAATCCAATCGACAAGCCCACTCCCCCTCCGCCCACGAAGGCCACCAGCGCCGGAGCATAAACCGGCCGCGCCACCAAGGGCCCCGGATACCAACCCCATCCGCCGCGCGCATAAGCCCAGCGTCCGTAGTGGAACGGCGCAAATCCCCACGGTGCATCATCGATCCAGGTCCATCCCCACGGGTCGCGCCAAGCCCAGTGGCCATCATGGTAAGGTGCCCAATCGGCCCGCACGCGCGGCCGCCATACCGGACCATCCTGATCGCCCGGGTCCCAACTGCCGTAGCGATCCAAATCTTCATACCCCACCATCTGCCGCGACACGTACCGGGGCGCGGGCGCGGCGTCATCCTGCCGGTCGCGGTCGAATGAGAAATTGTCGAAATCGTCAGGCGGGTTCGCGGCCTGCACGCTCTCCTGCCGCCCGTCGCCGGTGAAGTAAGCCGTCTGCCGCGGATGCACCGGAAAGCTCTGGCCATTCACAGTCACTTCTGCTTCCCCGCCCCGCACCGTCACCATCGTGGCATTCCGGTTGGGGTCGGTATCGATCCGGTAATCGCCCGCGCGCAACAGGGAAATCGCGCCATTCGGAGTGTCCACTTCCCACACGTCCTGGTCGCCCAAGCTCCGCACCCTCACATTCAGTGAGCCTTCCGTCAGGCGAATCTGAACCGTCTGGTCGTCCAGGTTGAGAAAGCCGAAATTCGTCTGCCCCGCCAGCCTGATCGCATTCGGACCCAACCGCAACTCCGAGCGCGCCCCCCGATCGGTATATAAATGATCGCCCGTGGTGAGCGGATAGTTCAAGGTCGCCCCGGTCCACTCATTCACGCTCTCCGGTTGAAACGACACCGGCCCTTCCAGCAGGCTCAAACGAGCCACCCGCGAAGGCGGATCCTGCGCCGCCGCGCTCACGGCAAACGCGAGAAATACCGCTGTTGCGATCTGAAGTTTCATTTTAAACTTCCTCCGGTCGCATGTATGGATGGCCCGGTAGTCTCTGGCGTTACGAGACCAGCCATTAAAGTGCGCTCATGTCGGTGGGAGCAATTGAGGGGCCGCCAGAGTACGATTTCACTCTAAAGCTCCCGAATCATTCTGCCGAAGGAAGGGCATGCGCTGCCCCTGCTGCCAAAGTTGGCTCGTCAGAAGAATCGCCTGTACCAGTTTCGTGAGTGCCCTCTGCAGATCCGCCGGCCTGTTTCCCTATGCCTGCGACATGTGCCGGCACCAGTTCCGCTTCCGCTCACGCGAAGTGCCCGTGCAAGTGATAAAGCCGGGCGAAGCCGCCATGGGCACCATCCAAATCGCCCTTTCCTGGGGCCTTTAAGAGGAGACCGAAAATGAAAATGACAGAACCGGACTACAGCGGCTGGAGCACGGCCCTTGAGCTCGACCCAAACGACCCCGGCATCACCATGAAGCGTTGGCTCCGTGCGTTGTTATTCCTCCTGCTGATCGGAATCGCGGTAACTTTGATTACTTCTCCGAAGCAAACGGCGGAAAGGAAACCCATCGCGGTCATCGGCAGGGACTTCTGGTAGACCATCAACCTGTAAGCAGGTGTTGTAGCTCAGCGATAATGTCCCTCTAAGTGCTCAGGGATTCTGTCACTCCAGTAAAACGGGGACTCTGTCCCCGGCCCCCTGGGATTTTTCGCCTTCTGCCAGGATTGCTGGTGAAGAGAGCGGGAGTTTGAACTCCC
>JBBROT010000326.1:0-4611 GCA_038229155.1 Bryobacterales bacterium
ATCGACCTGCTTTTCGTAGGCGTTGAGGGCTTTGTCGGCGCGGAAAGCATCCAGTTCCGTGAGGGTGGGCGGGATCCCGGTCAGATCGAGCGAGAGGCGGCGTAAGACGGTGGCGCGGTCGGCTTCGGGAGAGGGCTTCAGATTCTCTTTTTCGAGGCGCGCGAGGAGGAAGCGATCCACCGCGTTTACGGGCCATGTTTTGGCGGAGACATCGGGAAGGTCAGGGCGCTTGGGCGCAATGTAAGCCCAGTGAGCATCCCATTTCGCGCCGGAATCGATCCACTCTTTGAAGAGGGCGATTTGTTTGGGCGTAAGCGGGGTGGCGGAACCGGGCGGCATCCGCATACCCTTCCTATCCGTGCCGATGCGTTCGTAGAGCTTACTGTGCGCGGAATCGCCGGGGGTGATGACGCGAAATGCGCCACCGTCTTTCTGATCGAGCCGCAGATCGGCCATGCGGCGTTTGGCATCGGGACCGTGGCAGGTGAAGCAGTTATCGGAAAGAATGGGCCGGATGTCGCGATTGAAATCGACGGCGGCGCACGCGGGAATGGTGCAAGCGAAAACTAAGAAGGAGAGAATGGTGCGCAAACGATGCCCCT
Organism: Bryobacterales bacterium; assembly: GCA_038229155.1. GTDB lineage: Bacteria > Acidobacteriota > Terriglobia > Bryobacterales > Bryobacteraceae > JALYXI01. The sequence continues at coordinate 603 of JBBROT010000326.1, forward strand.
CAGATGAAGCACCCCTAGTTTATTACAGTCCAACTCTTGAGGTTGGAGCGCGCGCCTGCGTGAGCCCTAACACTTTCGCGATCCGTGCGCTGTAGGGCTCGTAGGCATCGGTGCCGGAGGAGCGAAGCACCACGATACCGCCGCCGCCCGCTTTGGCGATGAGCCAGCGAAAGGCTTCGTCCAGATCTTTGCCGCCGCCGATGAGCATGGCTCCGGGAGACGTTGTGAATACAGGCGGCCGGATGGTTTCGGCCAGATTTTCGTACTGATCTGTCGCGATGAAATCGACACCGGCATCGCGAGCGGCCAGCCAGCGGGTGCGGGCCCGGGCGAGCGAGCCAAAGTTGTAATTCGCGTCCCAGCCCTGATTGGTTTCGGGCGTGAAGCCGTCCAGACAATAGAAACGGGTGCGGAAGCCGAGACCATGGGCGTGGTCCACCAGCGATTTGAGACGCGCGGTGGTTTGCCCATTCCACTCGGCCGCGCCGCGGGCGCCGCCATGCTCCACAACGAACCAGGAATTGTTCCACCAGCGCCGGTAAGCCGTGGGGCGCTCTGTGAGAAGCCGCTCCGGGGGAGTGGTTACGGCAAGGTCAATGCGTTGCTGCGTGGTGAGATCTTTCGGCTGCGGCGGAGCATGGGCGGACCCGAAGACGCGGAGCTTCGCGCCGGTGGGAAGCTGGCCGTAGAAGACAGCCTCCTGCTCGTCATTGTCTTCGGTGAGGGCCATGAGGGGACCCATGGAATATGGTGATGCGCTGGCGGGAGCGTTGGGGTCCGCGGGCTTCATTGCGGTGGTGAGCCACGGTTCATAGCGGCCCAGAATTTCCCAGACGGCGCGCAGGAGCTCCGGGCGGTTCTCTTTGAAATCGAAGTGGAGGTAGAGGAGGGGCCAGTGAGCACGGTCGTTCTTCTTGAGGGCGTCTTCGACGAGGGGCTTGATGCGTTGAAAGAAGTAGGTCTCGAAATCGGGTTCGCGGCCAGTGGTTTGCGTGGTGTGCGAGAGCACGACGCGGCCCTGATAAAAGGCCAGGTCCTGCTCGATGGAGACGGGGAAGCCTGCTTTGAGCGCGCGGTCGATGCGGTCGGCATAGCGGCCGTCATAGGGATAGCAGTTGTGAGCATCCACCACGCTTTGGGCGGCGGCGGTTCGACATGCGGTGAAGAGGAGGAGCGCGACCGGAAGTTTCACTTCGTCAGTATGGCTGAGTGGTGGAACCGGCGGCTGAAGTGATGTAGGGTTTGATCTGGGGCCGATCTGAAAGTCCACTTGGTTGACGGTACTTACGAGTTGTTCCGGCACTATCACGCGCTGCCCTCCGCGCGCGACGGCGATGGTTGCGAAGTGGCGGCTGTGCGAGGTGTTCTGCGGTCTGTTCTGGGCATGATCAGCGCGGGCGCGACGCATATCGCGGTCGCCACGGATCATGTGATCGAATCGTTTCGCAATCGCCTGTGGGCGGGTTATAAGACAGGAGCCGGGATCGATCCGAACCTGTTTTCACAGTTCGATCTTCTGGAAGATACGATGCGAGCGGCCGGCGTGACGGTGTGGCCGATGGTGGAGGTTGAGGCCGACGATGCGCTGGCTGCGGGAGCGGCAAAAGCGGCACTCGATGCGCGCGTGGAGCAGGTAATTATTTGTACGCCGGATAAGGACCTGGCACAGTGTGTGAGCGGCGAGCGCGTGGTTCAGCTCAACCGGCGCACGCGCGTGACGGTGGATGAGAAGGGCGTGATGGCGAAGTTTGGAGTTCGACCGGTTTCGATTCCCGACTATCTTGCATTGGTTGGCGATGCGGCGGATGGCTATCCGGGCCTGCCGGGGTGGGGCGCGAAATCGGCGGCCGCGGTACTCAGGAAGTTCGGCCATTTCGAAGCTATCCCGCGGGATTGGCGCGAATGGAGTGTGGATGCGGCGTCGGCGGGTTTGCTGGCGAGTACGCTGTTCACTCAATTCGAACGTGCGCTGCTGTTTCGAAACCTGGCAACGCTTCGTACGGATATTGAACTTTTCGATGATGTGGACGAGTTGTGTTGGAACGGGCCTGACGATTCTTTTCCGGAGTTTGCGGCGCGCTTCGATGCAGCGGTGACGGCGGAGAAAAAGCCGGGCCGCGGCGCGCGCTCGTAAGCTGGAACCATGCGGCAGGGCCATACTTTCAGCGACGCCTTCCGCAGGGAGTTTCGTGAGCTTCTGGTTTGGCGCAGAGATGTACGGCGGTTTCTGAGCGACCCATTGCCGCCGGGGCTGCTGGAAGAGTTGCTGGAGCTTACACGCCTCGCGCCTTCTGTTGGCTTGAGTGAGCCCTGGCGTTTCCTGCGGGTGGAAAATGTGGACGCGCGGGCTGCAATTCGTGAAGAATTCGAACGCGCGAATGGTGAGGCGATGGCCGGGTATTCGGGTGAACAAGCCGCGTTGTATTCACGGTTGAAGTTGGCGGGGTTGCGGGAAGCGCCAGAACATTTGGCGGTGTTCGTGGACAACTCGACTCGCAAAGGTGCCGGGCTGGGGCGCCGCACCATGCCGGAGATGCTGGAGTATTCCGTTATAAGCGCGATTACGGTTTTGTGGCTGGGTGCCCGCGCGCATGGTGTGGGAATGGGCTGGGTGTCTATTCTTGATCCGGTTCGGGTGGGCACTATTTTAGGCGTGCCCGCGGAGTGGAGCCTGGTGGCTTACTTGTGCCTGGGGTATCCCGAAGAGGAAAGCTGCGTGCCGGAACTGGAGCGCGCGGGTTGGGAACAACGCGGGTAAGAACGTGTTAATCTCACGAGTGCTGTTGGTACGCGGCTTATAAGAAGCAGCGTGAAAACAGGGAATCTGGTGCGAATCCAGAACTGCCCCGCAGCGGTAAACAGGAACGAACGCCTCACCATACGCACTGGCCCGAAGGGGCTGGGAAGCGGAGGCTAGTAGGACATCCGGAAACGGAACTTGCCTGTAAGTCCGAAGACCTGCCAATAGCCCGTACCGAAACCGGTGCGGACCTGAAACCTGTGCCTTCTCGGGAGAGGCAGCTGGAGCTCCAGCTTGTTCTTCCGCAAGTACATTTTCAGGTGACCACTATGCCGAAGGAGCATGGATGTCGCTAACTAAAATTACGGTTGCTGCTTTTCTATTTACCTGCCCGTTGCTGGCGCAGGTGAGTGTTTCTGGACGTGTGTCCGATTCTTCAGGCGCGGCGGTTAGGCACGCCTCAGTCTACTTTTACAGCCGGTCGACCGGCGAACGGTACACGGCCAACAGTGACGATTCCGGCATGTACTCCGTCGCGGTTCCACGCGGAAGTTATTTGCTGGAGGCTGAAGCTCCTGGATTGAGACTATCTGGCGCGGCCGCCGCGGTGGATGTGCAGGGCGCAAGAGATTGGCCGGTGCAGTTGGTTGTGGGCGCGGCGAGATCTTCTATTGAAGTGACAACAACGGGCACGCCGCAATCGCTGGACCAGACCGCGAAGGCGGTGGATGTGATCGACCGCGCCGAACTGGACCAGCGCGGCGTGGAATCTCTTACGGACGGCCTGCGCGACGTGCCGGGTTTGCGAGTAACGCAGCGTGGCGGGCCGGGGTATTTCGCTACCGTTCAAATGCGCGGCTTGCGGACGTTCGATACGGCGGTGCTGATTGATGGAATGCGCTTTCGCGATGTTGGCGCAACGCAAGGCGACGCGAGTTCCTTCCTGACCGATCTGTTGCTGGTGGACACCAGCCGTGTGGAAGTGGTGCGCGGCGCCGCGAGTTCGCTTTATGGAACCAATGCCATCGGGGGAGTGATCAACATGGTGACCGATTCCGGCGGGGGTAATTTTCACGGCAGCGTGACCGCGGACGGCGGAGGCTTGGGCGAGTTTCGCGGGCTGGCGCGCTTCGGTGGTGGTATTGCGGGCAATCGGTTTCACTATTCGGCGGGCGCGGGGCACCAGGATGTGACGAATGGCGTGGGCGGCTTCGGGCGTTACAGGAACACGACGGGCAATGGGTTGGTGGATTACAGTGTGCGGCCCGG
>JBBROT010000327.1:0-4610 GCA_038229155.1 Bryobacterales bacterium
AAAAGGACGGCTGGTTCTACGGGCGCGGCACGACGGACGATAAAGCCCAGGCGTCGATTTGGACTGCGACCCTGATCCGATTGAAGCAGGGCGGCTTTGCGCCGGATCGGGACATTATTCTGGCGCTGACGGCCGATGAGGAAGGCGGCAAGTTCAACGGCGCGAAGTTCCTGGTGAATGAGCATCGCGAACTGGTGGACGCGGCGTATGGCCTGAACGAAGGCGGAAGCGGCCAGTACAAAAACGGCAAGCGGATTCTGAATGGCGTGCAGGCCAGTGAAAAAGTGTTCTACAGCTTTTACGTGGAGGCGAAAAATCCGGGCGGGCATTCTTCATTGCCGCGCAAAGACAATGCGATTTATATGCTGGCCAATGCGCTGGGGCGGCTGGAGCGGTTTCAGTTTCCGGTTCGTTTGAACGAAGTGACGCAGGCATGGTTCGAGCGCATGGCAAATATTACGGGCGGGGAAACGGGGAAGGATTTCACCGCCGTGAGCCGCACGCCGCCCGATGCCGCGGCAGCCGCGCGCTTGAGCGAGAACCCGTACTATAACGCTCTGTTGAGAACCACGTGCGTGACCACGATGCTGCAGGCGGGGCATGCGGAAAATGCGTTGCCGCAATCGGCCAGGGCGACAGTGAACTGCCGCGTGCTGCCATCGGAAGACCTGAAGGAGGTAGGACGCACCTTGGAGCGAGTGTTTGCGGACCCGGGCGTGACGGTGACTCCCGTAGAAGCTCCGAAACCTTCGCCGCCTTCGCCGTTAAGCGCGGAGGTGATGGGTCCAATCACCAAGATCACGGGCGAGATGTTTCCCGGTGTCCCCGTTGTGCCGGCGATGGGCACGGGCGCGACCGATGGCCTGTATTTTCGGATCGCGGGAATCCCTACTTATGGGGTGCAGGGTTTGTTTCACGATGTGGACGACAACCGGGAACATGGGCGCGATGAACGGCTTGGAGTGAAGGATTTTTACGCCGGCCAGGAGTTTCTTTACAGGCTGGTGAAAGCACTGGCCCAGTAGGAACGCAATCACATTGCAGTTTCCGGTACCAGCCTCTTCGAGCAAAACGCTTCACAACCCGAGCCTTACCGTAGATCTGCTACTTGGACGTATTGACAAGAATGAAGGTTTTGCTTTTGTCCTCGCCAGCTTCGTCTGACCACTCGACGGTGGTGCTATTCTTCTCGTCGCCTTTCTCACGAAAGGCCATTCGCCGGCGAGATTTCGTGTTGATCGTCGACCCGGCGGCTTCGGGCGCCAGCTTTTTATAATAGGCAATAACCTTGTCGAACGAATCCGAAGTGAAGTACTGTTTCAATTCTGAATTAGGACTCCTTAAGTGATCCCGTTCAAATTCCTGATCTAACCTCGCCCCCGGGTAAAGTGCCAGGGTGCCGGCCAAGAGCATGCAAATGGATGAAGCCACCAACAAAAGGCCCGTCCGCATACACGTCATCCAGCTGAGTTTGTTTTCTTTGGCTCGCACGAAATGGTTCTCCATATTTAGTGCCGCTAACTTCTGATTGCTGCGCCAGCCAATCCCGTTGAACTCAGGGTTTTCTTCCCATTCAACCGACCTTATCCTAGCACTCACCGCATCCAACTTCTTGCGAAATCGGCACTCGCCGGGTAACCGCTCCTGTTTTCGCCAACTTGTCCGTTCTAGAGATGCAAAGCCCTTGATATAATTGGAGTTCACCCCAATCAATGGCCGACTCCGAACTTCCTCCACAAATCCCCCCTGCCGACGCGGGGGACAACAAGAACATGATTCCCGTCAACATCGAAGACGAGATGAAGCGTTCTTACCTGGATTACGCGATGAGCGTAATTGTGGGCCGCGCGCTTCCCGACGTTCGCGATGGTTTGAAGCCTGTGCACCGCCGCATTTTGTGGGGCATGAATGAGCTGGGTCTGCAACCCAACCGGCCCACGCGCAAGTGCGCCAAGATCACCGGCGAGGTGATGGGCAAGTATCATCCGCATGGCGATGCGCCGATTTACGATTCGCTGGTCCGCATGGCTCAGCCGTTCAACATGCGCTATCCGCTGGTGGATGGGCAGGGGAATTTCGGTAGCGTGGATGGCGATCCGCCGGCGGCGCAACGGTATACCGAGGCGCGGCTCTCGCGCATCGCGACGGCGCTGCTGGAAGATATCGACAAAGAGACGGTGGATTTCCGCCCGAACTATGACGATAGCGAGCATGAGCCGGAAGTGCTGCCCACCCGCGTTCCGAACCTATTGATCAATGGCAGTTCGGGGATCGCGGTGGGGATGGCGACGAATTGTCCGCCGCACAATCTGACGGAAATTGTGAACGCGACCATCGCCTTGGTGCGCGATCCTTCGACGCCGCTGATTGAAATTATGAAGCTGGTGCCTGGACCGGATTTCCCGACAGGTGGGACAATTCTGGGGCGTCAGGGCATTCTGGATGCGTTTCTGCGAGGCCGCGGCAGTTTGCGGATTCGGGCCAAAGCGTTTGTCGAGCCGATGGACAAGCACAAGGATCGCGAGCGGATCATCGTCACGGAAATTCCGTATCAGGTGAACAAGAGTCGCTTGATTGAAAACACGGCCGCTTTGATCAATGACAAGAAGATCGAGGGAATTTCGGATGTACGCGATGAGAGCGATCGCGATGGCATGCGCATTGTTTTCGAACTGAAGCGCGGCGAACAATCGGACATTATCTTGAACAATCTGTTCAAGCAGACGCAGCTTCAGATCAGTTTCGGAATCATCAACCTATCGATTGTGAACGGCCAGCCGCGGGAACTGGGGCTGATCGAAACAATTAAGTACTTCATTGAGCACCGCACGGATGTGGTGCGCCGCCGGACCGATTATGAGTTGCGCAAGGCGCGCGAACGCGAACATCTGTTGCTCGGTTTTCAGAAGGCGCTCAACAACCTGGATGAAGTGATCCGGCTGATTCGCGCCTCCACCAGCCCGAAAGATGCGCGCGATACTTTGATCGCGGCTTTTGAATTTAGCGAACGCCAGGCGCAGGCGATTATCGAAATGCAGCTCCAGCGGCTCACGGGAATGGAGCAGCAGAAGATTCTGAATGAGCTGCTCGATATTCAGGTGCGCATTGCGCATTACCTCTCTATTCTGGGATCGGAAGAGGTACTGAAGGCCCTGATTATTAAAGAACTGGAAGAAGTAAAGACCCAGTACGGGGATGATCGCCGCACGGAAATCATCGACGATCTTGGCGATATCGATTCCGAAGATTTGGTCGCGGATGAAGAAGTTGCGGTGACGGTGACGCACGGCGGCTACCTGAAGCGGACCGTGGTGGATACCTACCGGAGGCAGAGCCGCGGCGGCAAGGGCCGTATCGGCATGGGCACGCGGACGGAAGATTTCGTCGAATACTTCCTGGTGGCGTCCACGAAAGATTACCTGCTGATCTTCACGAACAAGGGCCGCGTGTATTGGTTGAAGATTTACCGGATTCCAGATGCGGCGACCATTGGCAAGGGTAAGAATATTTCCAACTTGATCAACCTGCAGCCGGACGAAACCGTGAAGGCGTTTCTTCCCGTGCGGAACTTCTCGCCCGATACATTCGTGGTGATGGTGACCAAGAACGGAATTATCAAGAAGTGCCAGTTGACTGAATTCAATCATCCGCTGCAACGCGGCATTATCGCGCTGGGCGTAGAAGATAACGATGAGTTGATTTCCGCGCGCCTGACAAACGGCAGCAACTTCATGCTGCTGGGTTCTTACCAGGGCCAGGCGATCCGCTTCAGTGAAAAAGAGGTGCGCGCGATGGGCCGCCCTGCTTATGGTGTTAACGCAATGGATCTGGAGAACAACGATTACATTGTAGGAGCGGAAGTGGTGGAGTCCGAAGGGCTGATACTTTCCGTTTCGGAGAATGGCTATGGAAAGCGCACACCGCTGAAAGATTACCGGTTGATCCGGCGCGGCGGCAAGGGCGTCATCAATATGAAGACTACGCCGAGAGTCGGCAAAGTGGTGGCCATCCTTTCGGTGAAAGACGATTCTGACCTGATGATTGTGACGAAGGACGGCAAGATGATCCGGATCGATGCAAGCACGATTCGGCAAACCGGGCGCAGCGCGCAGGGTGTCTGTCTGGTGAAGATGGAGGATGGCGACCGCGTTGCGGCTGCGGTGGTGATTCCGGAATCGACTGACGAGCCGGGGAGCACTCAGGAGAGTTTGTCACTGCAGTAAGCCGCCGCCCGGGAAAGAAGAGCTAATTAAATGCCGAGTCAGAAACAGGAAAAATTAATCAAGCTGCTCCGCTCTATGGATCAAGTCATCGTCGCCTATTCGGGCGGGACAGACTCCGCGTATCTGGCTTGGGCGGCTCACCAGGCACTTGGGTCAAAGGCCGTGGCCATTACCGCGGATAGCGCGTCGATCCCTGCCTCACACAAGCGCGATGCCGAAGACTTTGTGCATCGCTTCGGCATCGCTCATGAATACATTGAGACTCGCGAATTTGAAAATCCCGACTACCTGAAGAACGATAAGAACCGGTGCTTCCACTGCAAAGATGAGCTCTTCACCCGTCTGGCCGAAGTGGGGCGGCAGCGCGGGATCGAGAAAATTGTCTAC
>JBBROT010000328.1:0-4582 GCA_038229155.1 Bryobacterales bacterium
GCACCACCGACATCGTCGCCACTCCGCATAGCGACCTGAGATTTCCGTTTCAGCCTGACGCGATAGCCGAGCAGATTGCAGACCTTTCACTGTTGGAAGATATCCCCCGCCTCCATCGCGGTTGCGATTTCCATCTCTCCTTCGACAATATCCAGGACCTGTTCGAGCATCCCTTCCGCTACACCGTCAACGGCCATGGATACTTATTGGTCGAGTTCGCCAATCAGGCCATACCGGAAGGTATCGGCGATGTGCTGAAGCGAATGCTGGACATGGGGATTTGCCCCGTCATCACCCATCCTGAGCGAAATCCCTTGCTGGCAAAAAACCTGGATCGCATCGCTGCCTGGGTGAAGCTGGGCTGCCGCGTACAGGTTACCGGTCAATCGTTTCTGGGGCGCTTTGGCCGAAAGGCCGAGAAAGCTACCTGTGAGTTGATGCGCAGGAAATTGGTCCATTTCGTCGCGAGCGACGCTCACGATCTGGAGCATCGGCCTCCCACGTTGAAGCCCGCGTTTCACTTTGTTCAGGGCGAGTATGGCGAATCCACCGCGCATGCGCTTTTCTCGACAAATCCGGCCATGGTATTGACCGGACAGGCCGTTCCGCTAGTTCCGGATGGCGCACCGGAACACCGCGGATGGTTTAAGCTCTGGTAGTGAATGAACAAGCAGCGAAGGGACAAGCGGCGCGAGATTTTTGGCGGGACCGGCCCACTTTTATAACGGGTGGGACCGGCTTGGTGGGCACTGCACTGGTCAAACGGCTGGTGGCCGCCGGGGCGGATGTAGTCTGCCTGGTACGCGATTGGGTGCCCCAGAGCGAATTGGTTCGCAGCGGCGAAATCGAACGCCTCAAGGTGGTCCGGGGCGACGTGTGCGACCAGCAACTCCTCGAGCGCGCGCTGGGCGAATACGAAATCGACACAGTCATTCACCTCGCTGCGCAAACCCTGGTCGGCATCGCAAACCGCAACCCGGTTTCCACGTTCGAAGCCAACATCCAGGGCACTTGGGCGCTTCTCGAAGCTTGCCGCCGCAGCCCGCTTGCGAAGCAAATTGTGCTCGCTTCCTCCGATAAGGCTTATGGCTCTCACGACGTACTGCCGTATAATGAAGACGCCGCGCTCCAGGGCCGCCACCCTTACGATTGCAGTAAATCCTGTTCTGACCTGATCGGTCAAACCTACGCCCACACCTACGAATCGCCGGTCGTCATCACGCGCTGCGGCAACTTCTACGGGCCCGGCGATCTGAACTGGAACCGCATCGTGCCCGGCACCATCCGCTCCGTAGTGCGCAATCAGCGGCCCGTGATCCGGTCCGATGGCCAGTTCATCCGCGATTACTTTTTCGTCGAAGATGGGGCCGCCGCCTACATGCTGCTGGCACAACGCTTGGCCGAGAATCCAGCCTTGCGTGGACATGCGTTCAATTTCTCGAACGAAATTCAAGTGACAGTTCTGGATTTGGTCAATAAGTTATTGACCTTGATGGGCAGTTCGCTTGAGCCCGATGTGCGGAATGAAGCCAGCAATGAAATTCGCAACCAATATCTGAGCGCGGAAAAAGCCCGGCGCGTACTGAATTGGGCCCCCGCTTACACGCTCGAACAGGGGTTGCACGAAACGATTGGTTGGTATACCACGTTTCTCGCGGCATAGATTACATGCCGCCAAGGCGAATCGGTATGCTGGTTTGAGGAGAAACAGTGCCTCGAAGTCCCCAGGAAATACGTGACCGCATCCGCGGCTTGGTCGCGGAGTTCTACCAAGCCGAACATACCGGGAAAATTTTTACGGAGGGAGTGTCGCCGGTTCCGGTTTCGGGGCGCGTCTTCGATGCCGCGGATATTCAGAGTCTGGTGGATTCGAGCCTCGATTTTTGGCTCACCACTGGCCGGTTCGCAACTCAGTTCGAAAGAGAGTTCGCCGCCTACTTCGGAGTGCGAAGCGCCAGTCTGGTGAACTCCGGCTCCTCCGCTAATCTAGTCGCATTCTCCGCTCTCACCTCCCCCAAGTTGGGCAGCCGCCGCATCAAGCCGGGCGATGAGGTCATCACCGTCGCCGCTGGTTTTCCCACAACGGTTAACCCCATCATCCAGAACGGTTGCGTGCCCGTGTTTATCGACGTCACGCTGCCCACCTTTGAAGTGGATGTGACACAGCTTGAAGCCGCGCTCAGCCCCAAAACGAAAGCCGTGATGATTGCGCACACCCTCGGCAACCCCTTCGACCTGGGTGCCGTTTCCGCGTTCTGCAAGCAGCACAAACTCTGGCTGGTGGAAGATTGCTGCGATGCCGTCGGCGCTCTGTACAACGGGCGCAAAGTGGGCACCTTCGGCGATATCGCGACGGTAAGCTTTTACCCGGCCCACCACATCACCATGGGCGAAGGAGGAGCGGTACTCACCGACAATCCCACGCTGAAAACGCTGATTGAGAGCTTTCGCGATTGGGGCCGCGATTGTTGGTGCGAGCCCGGCAAAGACAATACCTGCGGCAAACGGTTCGATTGGGAACTGGGCGATCTGCCCTGCGGCTATGATCACAAGTACACTTACAGCCACATCGGCTACAACCTGAAGTTGACCGATATGCAGGCGGCGGTGGGCGTTTCACAGTTGAAGAAATTGCCCGGCTTCATCGCCGCGCGCCGCGCTAACTTCGATTACCTCTATGCAGGCCTGAAGCAGTTTGAGCGCGTGTTGATGCTGCCGGAATCCACCCTGGGCAGTGAGCCAAGCTGGTTCGGTTTCCCCTTGGCCGTGAGAGCCGACGCGCCTTTCACCCGCGATCAACTAACGCGGCATTTGGACGGCGCGAAAATCGGCACGCGGCTGCTGTTCGGCGGCAACCTGGTTCGCCAACCCGCTTATGAAGATATTCAGAAGCGAGTAGTGGGCGAATTGCCCAATACAGATTTCGTGATGCGCCATGTGTTCTGGATCGGCCTCTACCCCGGTCTGACGCACGCCATGCTCGATTACACCATCCGCACCATCGCCGAATTCATCTTAGGCACCGGCCACACCTTGCGTGTGATTCCGGCCGAGGCGGTGGCCCGTTGAAAGTAGTCATCTTGTGCGGAGGGCAGGGAACCCGCATGCGCGAGGAGACGGAATTCCGCCCCAAGCCGCTGGTGGAAATCGGCGGCCGTCCCATTGTGTGGCACATCATGAAGACCTACGCGCAGGCCGGTTTTCGCGATTTCATCCTCTGCCTTGGTTACAAGGGCAGCATGATCAAAGAGTATTTCCTAAATTATGAAGCCATGAATAATGACTTCACGGTCAACCTGGGCGAAAACCATCGCATGAGCTTTCACGGGGCCCATGAGGAGCAGGATTTCCGAGTGACCCTGGCCGATACCGGCGCGGACTCCATGACGGGAGGCCGCCTGGGCCGCGTCCAGCGCTACGTCGGCACTGAGCCTTTCCTGCTGACCTATGGCGATGGCGTGGCGGATGTGGATTTGCTCTCGCTGGTCAAATTCCATCAGGACCATGGCAAGACCGCGACCGTCACCACAGTGCGGCCCGTTTCGCGCTACGGCATCATGGAAATGACCCAGAATTTCGCCGTCCGACAGTTCATTGAAAAGCCGCAGCTCGATGGCTGGGCCAGCGCCGGATACTTCGTATTCCAACCCGAAATTTTCAGCCTCCTCACCGGCGACGATTGCATCCTGGAGCAGGGTCCGCTGGCGGCGCTCGCGGCAAAAGGCGAGCTGATGGGATATCAGCACGAAGGGTTTTTCTTCGCCATGGATACCTATCGCGAATACCAATACCTGAACGAACTGTGGGCGCAAGGCAAGGCCCCTTGGAAAACCTGGGTTTAACTGGTAAACTCAAAGATCACGTTTAGGGAGTTATTACAAGAAATGGCACGAGTATGCGAAGTTTGCGGTAGAGGCCCTCAGTTCGGCAACAAGATCAGCCACGCGCACAATGTCACCAAGCGCCGCTGGAACATCAATTTGCAATCGGTACGCGCTCTTATCTCTGGAGCCACCCGCCGGGTCCGCGTTTGCACATCTTGCATTCGCGACGGCAAAGTCCAGAAAGCAGCTTAAAAATACTGCAGCAGGTGGCGCACGCTGCTGAGTATCAGCAGGCGTCCGCCACCCCCCACAATCTCTTCCCGTTCCAGGGTCCAGGTCCGGTCATGCGGAATGTGAATGGCGTTCAGTCCCGCCGCCAGCGCGGGGTTCACGTCGGATTTCGGGCTGTTGCCGATCATCCACGTGGCATGGTGCCGGAAGTTGCGCGTTTCCGCCAGACGTAAATACGCGTCCTTGTGTTTCTCCTTCACAATCTCGCAGTGGGCGAAGTATTTTCGTAAGCCGGACCGCTCAATCTTCGCCGTCTGCTCCGCCGGTTCGCCCTTGGTGAACATGGTCAGTTCGTGCCTCGCAGACAATTCCTGAACCGTCTCCGCCACACCGGCGATCAACTGCATCGGGCTCTCCAGAATCTTGTGCGCCAGATCGGCAACATGCTCCAGATCGCTCTCCGCCACCTCCCGTTCGCAATGAGTTGCGTAACACTGCCGCAGGTTCTTCGCAAAGTTCACCGCGCC
>JBBROT010000329.1:0-4556 GCA_038229155.1 Bryobacterales bacterium
CACCGAAAACCAGAACCTCCCGGCTTTCGTTGTCATGAGCGATCCGTTGCAACGGGGCTTGCCGAAAGGGCATGCGGCCAATTGGAGCAGCGGCTTCCTCCCCGGCGCGTTTCAGGGCACCTGGATGCGGCCCCGGGGTGCGCCCATCCCCAACCTGAAACGCCTCGACGCGCTCACTGACGAACAGCAGCGCCGGCAAATTGAGTTGATCAACAAGCTCAGCGCCGAACAGCAGGTGCGCCACCCGGTGGAGCCGGAACTGGAAGCGCGCATCAAGAGTTTCGAACTCGCCTACCGCATGCAAAGCGAGGCGGCCGATTGTTTCGAAATCGACAGTGAACCGCAAAGTGTCCAACAGCTCTACGGAATGGAAGACGAACAATGCGCCCACATCGCCCGCCAGTGCCTGACCGCCCGCCGCATGGTGGAACGTGGCGTCCGCTTCGTGCAGATTTATTCCGGCGGCACCGCCAACGATAGAAGCTGGGACGGCCACAGCGACATCAAAACCAATCACACCGAGTTCGCCGGCGAGACCGATCGTCCAATCGCCGGACTGCTGGCCGACCTGGAACAGCGAGGCCTGCTCAAAGACACATTAGTGGTTTGGGGCGGGGAATTCGGCCGCCTGCCTGTCTCCCAGCTCTCAAACGGCAAACCCACCGGCCGCGATCACAACCCGCACGCCGGCTGTTATTGGATGGCGGGCGGCGGCGTGAAAGGCGGCATCTCTTATGGCGAGACCGATGAGATCGGCCACAAGGCTTCGGTGGACCCAGTCGATATTCACGACATCCACGCCACCATGCTGCATCTGCTGGGCATGGACCACAAAGCCCTCACGTACATGCACAGTGGCCGCCGGTTCCGGCTCACCGATGTGGCAGGCAGCGTGATCCACCGAATCGTCGCCTGAGCCCTCATGACGTGCAACGCCACCGCGGTCTCGCCCTTTGCTTCCGCAAGCGACCACGCTCTTTCTATTCGTGAAGGCGCGGTGTCCAGCCTCGAACTGACTCAACTGTATCTTGAGCGAATCCACCGGTACAATCCCAGCCTCAACGCAATCGTAGTCAGCAACGACGCCGATGCTTTACGAGCCGCCCGCGAACGCAATCCCGGCATTCTCCACGGTGTGCCGGTCACGGTGAAAGAGGCCTTCAATCTGAGCGGCCACAGAACCACCGTCAACTTCCCGCAATTCAAGAACAACATCGCCACCCGCGATTCGTATGTAGTCAAATGCCTCAAAGATTCGGGTGCCGTCCTGCTCGGAAAGACCAACGTCCCCATCATGCTGAGTGATTACCAGAGTTTCGGGTCTGTATATCCAACAGCTAACAATCCTTTCGATACCGCCCGCACTCCGGGAGGCAGCACCGGCGGCGGTGCTGCCGCTGTGGCAGCCGGTCTCACAACGCTCGAAATCGGCAGCGACCTGGCCGGCTCCATTCGCGTCCCCGCCCACTTCTGCGGTGTCTTCGGGCTCAAGCCCACTGATAATGCGGCCATGCACGGCGAAGGGCACGTGCCCCCGCCACCCAACGGCCGCGCTGGTTTTGTCGCCATGGCCTGCATCGGTCCCCTGGCCCGGACCATGGCCGATATCGAACTCGCCTGGAACATAATCAACAAGCCGGTGTGGGATTATCTCGGCCATCTCCCCCAAAAGCCGCGTCTCAAGACTTCCCTGAGCGAATACAAAATCGCGTGGTTCGACGATGTGGGCACCGCCGCTTGCGGCGACGAAACCAAGCGCGTACTCGCCTCCTTCCTTCGCACTCTACAGGCCCGGGGCGTCACACACGAACACCGGCCCTTCGATTCCGATTGGCTGAACGAAGCCTACACCGTGTGGGGCCATTTGTTCGGCGCGATCGTGGGCCAGCACGTGCCCTGGTTCGTGCGGCAAGTGATGAAGCGCCAATTCGCCGCCGGCTCCGCAATCGACGTGCGCAAAGCCTGGAAGGCCGGCCTCAACCTCCACTTCCCCACCTTCAGCCGCGCCCTGGCACGAAGGACCGCTTTGATCCATGACCAGCAGCGCCGCTTTAGCGAATACGATTTCATCGTCAGCCCCGTCGCCGCCGGCCCGGCCTTTCTCCACAACCACAAGCACCGGCCCATTGAACTCGACGGCCGCACGCTGCCCTACATCGATTACGCCATGCCCTACAACATCGCCTATAACGTATGCGGCAATCCGTCGTTGGTCATCCCCGCTGGCCGCGCGGCAAACGGCTTACCCATCGGCCTGCAGATCGCCGCGCCACACTATGCTGAGCCCGAATTAATCCACTTCGGCAAGCTGCTGGAACAACTCGGCTTCGTCTGCCCCAGGCCCGTCGGCTACGAACGATGAGCAACTTTGGAGAAGACTCCCTTGCGCTCCCTCCCGCATCATGTACAACGGTGGACTTTCATTCATGAGACGACTCATACTGCTCGCGCTTCTGTGTTCCTCCTTCGCGAATGCTTCGCGCCATCCCGGCCTGGACCATATCGCCACCAAGGCCTATTCCCCCAGCATCATGGATCCGGTCATCTTCGCGAATCTTTGGCGCTCCTGGGACCCCGCGTCTCGCGACCTTGCTGAAAAAGCCACTGAAAAAACCAGAAGAGATATGACGCTCAAGCGCTACGGCTTTGTCGAAGCGCCTTATGAAAATGGCGGTGCTCCTCTCGGCATGCTGGTCAAGAAAGATGGCACGTACGCCATGAATTGCCTGGTCTGTCACGCGGGCACCGTTGCCGGCCAAACCATCATCGGCCTGCCGAACAACGCTCTTGATTTCTCCAGCATCTATGAGGACGTCGAGCGCACCGTCACCATTCTTCACGGCAACAAGCCCGGCAATCCTGCCTTTCCCGAAGGACTCATGTTCCTCGCCAAGGGCAAGAACCCCGCGCATGTCGAATTTCCCGACGGCCTGCTCAGCGTCTCGAAAGGCACCTTCAACTCCTTCACCTTCAGCGTCTACTTCATGTCGTTGCGCGATCGCGATCTGAACGTCGGCGACAAGCCTATCGACCTCAAGCCGCTCAACCACTATCTGGACCCGCCGCCCTTGTGGCACGCCACCAAGAAGAAGTCTTTCTACAACGACGCCTTCACTCCGAAGAGCGTCAGATCGCTCATGCAGTTCTCTCTCGACCCCACCTTCAGCGGCGATGTTTTCAAGTCCTGGGAGGGCGATTACGAAGACATCTATTCCTGGCTCCATACCATAGAGAGCCCGAAATATGCGGGCAACATCAATGGCACGCTAGCCGCGCAGGGCCGTGAAATCTATTCCGGCACGTGCCAGCGCTGCCATGGCACGCCCGGCAAGGGCGGCGAATACAAGAACATCGTCGTACCGATTGAGGTGGTCAACACGGATCGCGGTCGCATGGATGGCCTCAGCCCTGAATTCAAGAAGCACTTCAGCAACTCATGGATGGGTTATTACGGCGATAACAAAATCATCACCCAGGCCACCGGCTATATCGCACCGCCCCTCGATGGCATCTGGGCAACTGCGCCTTATTTTCACAACGGCTCCGTGCCCACGCTCTATCACGTCCTCTTCCCCGATGAGCGGCCCAGTGTCTGGCAGGTCAAAGACTACAACGCCTATGACCATTCGCGTGTCGGTCTGCTGGTGGACGAGTGTTCGCAAATGCCACAGACACACTCGCTGAATGAAAGGCGAACTTATTACGACGCGTCCCGCCAGACCATGAGCAACGGAGGCCACCGCTTCGCCGACGGATTGAGTAAAGAGCAGCGCTTGAGCCTGCTCGAATATCTCAAGTCGCTATAGCTGATATCGGCCGGGGGCCAGTACCCCGCCAGGGTCCAGCGCGCTCTTAATCGCGCTCACAACTGGCCCGGCCAACGCTCCGCTATGCAAAAGCGCCGGCATGAACTGCGCGCCCATGCGATACGGAATGAAGCCCAGCGCCAAACCCGCTTCATAGAGTTCTTCGAAGCACAGGCGCGCCGCGGTTTCCGCACCCGCATTCCCCTTGTCGAACAACAGCGGAATCGTGCTTGCGAAACAACGCGGTGACAGACTGGTCAGCGTAATAGCGGCCAGTATCCCGTGCTTCCCGCAGGTGCGCTCCGCGAACTCGACATACTGCTTCACCACCCCGGTACGCATCGGCACAATCGGCGAATACCAGAACAACCCGCATCCATCGCGCGCCGGGTCCAGATCCGCCGCATCGCGCGCGCGTCCCGAGTTCGCATAAGCAAGCGGCAGCGCGAATGTGGAGGGGACGCCGGCCACTACTTGAACCGCCGCATCCAGCCGCTCCACCATGCCCTTCAATCCCGGCCAACCCGCGGCATTCGCGAGCGCGCTCAGCCACCGCAAGCGCTTCACATCACCCACCGTGTAAACGCGAATCCCGCGCGCATGCCCTTTCAGAACTCGCTTCACCAGCGCGCACGTGGGTCCATAAATCCCCCGGCCTCCATCGACCGAACCCACCCCGAACCTCGCACCCGGCGGCACTGTCCCCGCGCTCCCCGAAATATTGCGCGCCCCGCCCAACATGCATTCCCC
>JBBROT010000330.1:0-4539 GCA_038229155.1 Bryobacterales bacterium
GTCCACGTCGATCTCGACGACCTGATCCATGCCGGTGTCATGGGTCTGATCGATGCCGCCACGCGCTTCGATGAGTCTAAAGAAGTCTCGTTCCAGAGCTATGCGAAGCACCGGATCAAGGGCTCCATCCTGGACAGTCTCCGCGCGGCCGATTGGGCTTCACGCGATCTCCGCAAACGCCACAAGCAGCTCGAAGCCATCACGCGCGAACTCACTGGTCTGCTCAACCGGGCTCCCACCGAAGCGGAAATCGCCGGCAAGATGGGTGTCGATGTGGAACGT
This sequence comes from Bryobacterales bacterium, assembly GCA_038229155.1. Taxonomy (GTDB): domain Bacteria; phylum Acidobacteriota; class Terriglobia; order Bryobacterales; family Bryobacteraceae; genus JALYXI01. Next base: position 283 of record JBBROT010000330.1, read on the forward strand.
TGGCGCCAGATGGCGATCGAACTCCGCATGATCGGCCTGCTCTCTTCCTCCAGCCGCCCGGCGGAAGACGAAACCCAGTCCGCTCCCGATTATCCCGCCCCCGCCACCTACCGCCCGGACAACATGGTGGAACGCAAGCAGCTCAGCTCGAAACTGAAGTCCGCAATCGGGACGCTTCCCGATCGCTACCAGCAGGTGGTCATCCTGTACTACACGAAGGACATGACCATGAAAGAGATCGGCACCGCTCTCAAGATCAATGAAAGCCGCGTCTCACAGATCCATAAGACCGCTCTTCAGAAAATGGCCGTGGTGCTTCAGAGTGAAGGTGTCGAATCCGTCGCGGCTTACGTGTAACTTATTCGGGGATGGTGAACAGGTAGCCGATCATATTCCGCATCTCGGTTTCATTGAAAGGGTACGCGGGCATGATGGTTCCCGGAGCCATCTTTTGCGGATGCATGAAATTCTCCCGCACCCATTCTTCGTTCCGGCGGCTGCTCAACCCGTTCAGCGGCGGTCCCAGCTTCCCGCCCACGCCGTTCACCATATGGCAGGCGGCGCAGCCCTTCTTCGTAAAGAGCTTGGCTCCGGCCACCGCGAAATCGGGCGCCGTCTTGTCCGTTCCGCGTCCCAGAGCGGCGGGCGTTAACTGCATCCAGTCAATGGGGCCGGCATAGTCGATGGAAGCGGCCACACCGGAGGGCGGAGTCGATTTCACCGCGGCCAGCGTCAAGCCGCCCCATGCGGCCGTCGCGAGCACAATGCAAGCCATAGCGAAGAGCCGCTTCGAAACGCGCACCAGCGGCGTGCGATCGATAAACGGAATCAGAATCAGCAGTAAGATCGCGAGGCCCGGAAGCACCACGGAACCGAATACCTCCATCGGGCCGCTGAAGTACTTCAGCATCTGAAAGAGAAACAGGTAATACCATTCGGGCCGGGGGATGTAAGCCGTGTCGCTGGGGTCGGCCAGCCGTTCGAGCGGCAGATGCGCCACCACCGCCAGCGTGAACAGAATCACGAACGCGGTGAAGACCGCGATGGTATCGAGGAACGCCTGGCGCGGATAGAATTTCTTAGAGGGCAGTTCGTCATCGCCCGGAACCGGGGCCACGCCGTGCTTCCGCACCAGTACAATGTGCGCCAGAATCATGAGCCCAGTTGCAGGCGGCAGCAGCAACACATGGACGGCATAGAAACGCGCGAATGTGACCACACCGACGTCGCCGGTGCTCCCCAGCAGCCGGCTTAGATACGGGCCGATCAACGGCACCCCGGCCGCGATCTGCGTCACCACCACGGTTCCCCAATAGGCTTTGTTGTCCCAGGGAAGCAGGTATCCGGTCAGGCCGTAAGTAAGGGTCAGAAGCAGCAGCACCACTCCGGCAATCCAGGTCGCTTCCCGCGGCTTTTTATAGCTGCCGAACAGGAACACCTGCACCATGTGCAGAACCACCACCACCATCATCATGCTGGCACCCCAGTGGTGCAAGCCATGCATCAAACGCCCGGCGGTCACCTCCGTGAGGATGTACCGCATGCTGTTGTATGCTTCACCCGGCGTCGGCGCATAGTTGAACGCCAGCAGGATGCCGGTGAACGCCTGCACTAAAAACAGAAAAACCGCAACGCTGCCGAAGACCTGGTGCCAGCCGCTGGAGGCCGGAATGTCTTCATACAGAAACTTGCGAATGTTCGTCTCAATTCCGGTGCGATGGTCAAGCCATTCGAACACCTGATTTTTCAAAGCCTTCATGCCGATTCCCGGAGCGCTCCCAGCATGAGTTTGCCGTTCTGAACTTTGGTTTCGAACCGGTCCAGCGGCCGCGGTGCCGGGCCCGCGATCACCTTGCCATCCAACGCAAATATCGATGTATGGCAGGGGCACAGAAACTGGCTCTTATCGGCTTCCCAGTGATATGCGCAGCCCAGATGCGTACACTGCGGACCGAACGCGACAATCTGGCTATTCTGATTCTTCACCACCCAGGCCGTGCGTTTTTCGTTGAGCGTCTTCCAGCCGTCGGTGCGCTTCTGGTGATAAATCACTTCGGCCGGTTCACCCGGTTTCAGGTCTGCTACAGGCGTAACCGCCACCCAATCGTCTTTGTGCCGCAGCTTCGGAGGCAGCAGCAGATACAGCGCCGCGGGCACAGCCAGGCCAAGCCCGATCACGCCGCCGAGCCCGTAGATGAAACTCAAGTAAAAACGCCTTCTTGTCAACTCAGACATTATCTTGCTCGAAAGGCTAACACAGCGTTGAGGCCGCCGAAGGCGAAGGAGTTGGAGAGCGCGTATTCGGCGCTCGCCGCGCGAGCCTCACCGATCACCAGATCGAGAGCGCATTCGGGATCGGCTTCGCGAAAATTGGCGGTGGGCGGCAACAATCCTTCGCGCAAACCGAGCACCGTGGCGGCCGCCTCAAGCGCGCCGGCAGCCCCTAAGGCGTGGCCGTGCATGGATTTCGTGGAGCTTACCGGGAGGCGCTCCGCGTGAGTCCCGAATACATCGTGAATGGCTTTCGTCTCCGTCAAATCGTTCGCTATCGTCCCCGTTCCATGAGCGTTCACGTAGCCCACTTGTTCGGGCGCGAGCGCCGCATCGCGAAGCGCCGCCCGAATGGCCCGCGAAGCGCCTTCGGAAGACGGCTGTGTAATGTGACTGGCGTCGCTCGACATCCCGAAGCCCACCAGCTCTCCCAGCACAGCGGCTCCACGTGCGGAGGCGGCCTCGAGCGGCTCCAGCACAAACATCGCCGAGCCTTCCCCCAGAATCATCCCGCTGCGATCCTTTGAAAACGGCCGGCACGTATCCTGAGACACCACGCGCATCGCTTCCCATGCTTTCAAGATTCCGTAGCTGAATGGCGCTTCGCTCCCCCCGGCAATCGCGAGTTCGACGGCACCCGAACGGACCATCTGAAATGCCTGTCCAATAGCGTGGGCGGAAGATGAACAAGCGGTCGAAACGGTGTACGCAGGGCCGGTGATGCCGAATTCCATCGAGATATGGCTCGCGCCCGCGTTTGCCATGATTTTGGGAATGGTGAGTGGATGCACGCGATTGCGACCCAGATGGTAAATGTCCCAAAAGCTAGCGTCCTCGCTCGATTGGCCGCCCACGCACGAGCCCGTCACGATCGCTGTACTTTCCCGCATCGCCGGAGTCCATGAAATTGCCGCCTGGGCTACCGCCTGGCGAGCGGCGATCACGGCGAATTGCGCGAAACGGTCCATGAAATCGGTCCCGCGAGCGTCGAAGTATCCGGCCGGGTCGTAGGCATCCACTTCCGCGCCGTTGTGAAACCGGATATCGCGCAAGTCTGTGGAAGAGATCGGACGAATCCCAGAACGTCCCGCCATCAGATTTTGTCGAAACGAAGCCAAATCGCGTCCGATCCCGCAAATTACGCCTATCCCTGTGATAGCCACACGCCGATTCAAACCGGAGCCGCTCCCTCTTTCTTATCCTCGATCAGCCGGATGACGCCGTCCACCATTTCACGCACGTTGCGAATCTGCTTCGCTTCCGCATCGGGAATGGTGATGTCGAATTCGTTTTCAAGCGCAAACAGAATATTCACGCCGTCCATGGAATCGATCCCCAACTCTTCGAAGGTGCTCTCGAGCGTGATTCGCTCTTTCGGGATTCGCTGGGCGTGAGCAATGGTCGCCAGTATCCGTTCGGTCAATTCCTGGAGCATAATATGCTGTTTACCGTTTCAAACTGAAAGCCGCGATCCAGAAGCTCTGGAATGGCGATGCGAAGCGCCTGGGCTGTGGCGGAGGAACGCGAGACGCGCTGCAATTCGCGGCCATCGTGCAGGCAGAAAATGGCTCCGTTCGAAGCTCCGCGAAGGAGGCGCGCCGCGATATCGGGCCCACTCAGTTTCCAATCATTGCCGATCACAGTCCACATCACGCCGAGAAGTTCCAGTTGCCGCTGCACTTCGCGAAACCCAAACCATCGCACGCCGAATGGCGCTCTCATCAATCGAGGTGTGTGCTGCAGAGTGTCTTCAATGGTCGCTTGAGCATGCCTGAACTCATCGGCAATCGCTTGGTGGGAGCGGAAACAGAGATTGGGATGTGTTTCGGTGTGATTGCCGATTTCGTGCCGTTCAGCCAAAACATCGCGGGCAATGGAAGGCAGGCGCCGTACATTGGCACCGCAATGAAAGAATGTCGCGGGCAACTTATATTCGGACAGAATGGACAATATCTCAGGTGTGCCTTCACTAGGACCGTCGTCGAA
>JBBROT010000331.1:0-4537 GCA_038229155.1 Bryobacterales bacterium
GCGAGCGTGGTGAGCGGGATACCGATGGATCCGAAGGCCACAGGCGCTGTGTTCGCGAGCAGACAGATGGCGGCAGCATAGAAGGGCTCGAAGCCGAGACCGGTGAGCATGGCGGCGGCGACGGCGACAGGTGTGCCGAAGCCGGCGGCACCTTCGAGGAACGCGCCGAACGCGAAGGCGATGAGGAGGGCCTGCATGCGGCGGTCATCGGTGAGGCGGCCCACGGAATCCTTGAGCACTTCGAACTGGCCGGTTTCGACGGTGATGTTGTAGAGCAGGATGGCCGAGAAGACGATCCAGCCGATGGGGAAGATGCCGAAGGCGGCACCGTAAGAGATGGCGGCGGCCCACTGTTGCACGGGCATGCCGAAGACGGCGAGCGCGACTGCGGAGGCGGTGGCGAGCCCGGCCAAAGCGGCGAGCCAGGCCGGCCGGCGCAGCAGGCCGAGGAGCACCAGAAGGACCAGAACGGGTAGCGCGGCCACTAGCGCGGACAGGGGCACGCTCTGGAGAACGGGGGAGTAGTTATGCTGCCACATCGATAGAGAGAGCCGATCATATCAGGAGAATCGCGACGGCCCCAAACCTGCTACTCACAATCGAACCAGAATGGCGGAAGAGAGTCCCCTCGAAGTCCCCGGTTTCTTCCGGCGGCTGTTTAAAGACCCGGACTTTACCCAGCGGGCGACGTTCCTGCGCGCGGTGCCGCTGTTCCAGGATTTGGGGCTGCGCGACATCGGCTACCTGATTCAAAGCCTGTTCCAGAAGAGCTACGCGGAAGGCGAAGCGCTGTTCGAAGAAGGCGACATAGGCCGCGCGCTGTTCATTGTGGAACGCGGCGCGGTGGACTTGGTGAAGAAGGCCGGCGACGGGCGCACGCAACTGCTGGCCACGGCGCGGTCTGGCGACTTCTTCGGCGAGATGGCGCTGATTGAAGAGCAGCCGCGTTCGGCTTCCGCCATTGCCTCCGCCGACACAGTGGTGTATCTGCTTTACCGCACACGGCTGTTTGGGCTGATGAAGGCCCGGCCCCGCGTGGGAGTGACGATTCTGAACCAACTGGTGAAGCTGCTTTCAGCGCGGCTGAGATCCACATCGGAGCGGCTTGTTTCTACCGCTGAAGTGGTGGGGGAAGACAGATGATCTCACGCAACGATAACCGCATCTTCGTGCTGATGATGGCGGTGGCGCTGGTGATACTGGCTTACTTCCTGCTGAATTCGCTGGGGGAGATTGTCTTCCTGTTCTTCCTCGGCATCGTGCTGGCGTATCTGGTGAACCCGGTCATTGTCCGCTTCGAGGCGAGAGGCTATCGCCGCAGCCGGATCGTGATCGGCTTCTATGTGGCGGTGACGGTGACGCTGGTGCTGGCCGCCCGGCTGCTGGTGCCTCTGATCATAACCACGGTGGCCGATCAACATGCGAAGCTGAGCGAGTTTACAGGGCTGATCGATACGCTGCCCATCGACATCGAGAAGAACTGGCTGACGCGGCTGCCGGTGGGTTCCGAGCAGGCCATCGCGGGGCTTGAGGCGGGGCGGCGCTGGCTGCAGAATTCGCTCTCCGGGCTGCCGGCGGCGCTGATCAGCTTCTCGCCCAAACTGCTAAACCTTCTGATATTGCCGCTGCTCACCTACTTCCCGCTGGTGGAAGGACCGCGGTGGATGGATGGGCTGATCAGGCTTTGCCCGCACCGGCATGTGGAGAAGGTGGTTTCGCTGGTCTACCAGATCGACGGCGTGCTCGGCAGTTATCTACGCGGCCTGATGCTGGATTGCCTTTGTTTCGGCGTGGTCACCTGGATTGCGCTTTCGATGCTCGGCCTCGATTACGCGCTCGAACTTGCTCTCCTTGCCGGCATGGTGAATGTGATTCCATACCTTGGTCCGTTCAGCGTGGCGATCCTCTCATCGGGGCTCGGCTATGTGCAGTTTCACGACGTGAGCATTGTGTACCGGGTGCTGTTGACGATCATGGCGATCAAGTTCTTCGACGACTGGGTGCTGCAGCCGCTGATCATGCGGCACGCGGTGGAGCTGCATCCTTTGATCGGGCTGTTCCTGATTGCGGCGGGGAGCCAGTTGTTCGGCTTCTTCGGCTTGGTGTTCGCGGTGCCTTTGGCGGTGGCGGTGCAGGCCGGAATCCGCGTGTTCTACGACTGGTATGTCGCTGAAACCGGTACGCAGCCGACCTCGTTTTCACGGTACGTGACTCGTATCCCCAGCGTATAGCGCGCTTTAGAGATCGTGACCGAACCGGTCGCGGTAGCGCTGCCCGAAATCGCCCTCGGCTTTGCCGGAGACGAAGTACATGTCCTGCATCTGCAGGTCTTTGGTTTCGATTTGGCCGCGGTATTCGCAATCGAAGAAACCTTCCACCAAGCCTTTCATGTGCGCGGAGATGTTGATGCGGTTCGGCTCGCTGCAGGTTTCGAGGCGGGCGGCGCAGTTGACCGGACCGCCCCAGACATCGAAGGCGAACTTGTGCACACCAACCACGCCGGCGACGACGGGCCCGGCGTGGACGCCCACGCGCACCGCCAGTTCGATTCCCTGAGGCAGGGGGAAGTTCTTGACGATCTCCACCATATCGATAGCGGCCAGGATGGCATCGACGGGATGCGATTCCAAGCCGTCTTCGAGGCCGCCAACGAGCATGTAGCTATCGCCGATGGTCTTCAGCTTTTCGAGGCGATGGCGGGCGACGATGTGGTCGAACTCAGTGAAGCAGACGTTGAGGAGCTTGACGAGATCGCCCGCGCCTAACTGGCGGGTGATTTGCGAGAACTTGACGAAATCGGTGAAGAGGATGGTGGCTTGATCGAGATGGCGCGGTTCGACGAAGCCGTTTTCACGAAGCTCTTCGGCGATGCGCGGCGGCAGGATGTTGAGGAGCAACTGCTTCTCGCGATCGCGCAAGCGTTTCTTCTGGACCGAGGCGCCGACGCGGGCACGGAGCAGCGTGAGATCGATGGGCTTGGGGAGATAATCGTCCGCGCCCATTTTGATGCAGCGGATGATGGCATCCATTTCGTGGATGGCGGAGAGCACGATGACGGGAATTTCGCGCATCGCCGAGTCTGCCTTCATGGTTTGCAGGACTTCGAAACCGTCCATGATGGGCATCATGATGTCGAGCAGGACCAGATCGTAACTGTTCTCTCGGATCATGCCGAGGGCCTCGCGGCCATCGCACGCGGTGGACGTTTCGATGCCCTGGCGATTGAGCAACCGGACGAGCATGTCGCGGTTGTTTTCGTTGTCGTCGACGACTAAGAGATGTCCGGGAATCGCGGGAGCGGCCAAGCAGCCTTATTATAACTGTGAGCCTACGTGAGCAAGCTATTACTGGTGGAAGACAACGAAATGAACCGCGACATGCTGGTGCGGCGATTGAAGCGCGCCGGGTATGATGTTGCGATTGCGGTGGACGGCGCGCAGGGAGTGGAGATGGCCTTTGCGGAATTGCCGGACCTGGTGCTGATGGACATGAGCCTGCCGGTGATGAACGGCTGGGATGCGACGCGGGCGCTGCGGGCCGACGCGCGTACACGGGCGGTGCCGGTGATTGCGCTGACGGCGCATGCGATGCCGGGCGACCGGGAGAACGCCATGGAAGCCGGATGTAACGATTACGATACGAAGCCGGTGGACTTCGCGCGATTGCAGGGGAAGATTAAAGCTCTGTTGGCGTAAGGGTCTCACGCAGAGGCGCGGAGGAAGGCGCTGATTTGCGCACTGCCGGCTGGTTTGGCCTTTGGTTGCTGCTGAAAATAATTATGGGACTTGTGTGACCGCTAGTTGGTGGCGGATCTTTTCGGCGGTTTCTGAGAGGTGCGTGTCGTTTTCGTACTTGCGGCGGGGCCAGAAGAAACCTTTCAGGCCGTCTTTTTTACGCCTCGGCACGATGTGGATGTGGAGGTGGGGGACGCTTTGGCTGATGCGGTTGTTGATGCCGAGGAAAGAGCCTTCCGCTTCGAGAGCGCTTTCGATGGCGCGCGTGAGCTTTTGGGCGTTTTCGAAGAGGGGGGCAACTTGGGCTGTTGGTAGATCGGCGAGCGTTTCGCTGTGATGCTTGGGGACTAGCAGGGTGTGGCCGGGGAAGAGCGGATCGATATCGAGGAAGGCGAGGCAGTTAGCGTCTTCGTAGATGACTTCAGCGGGAATTTCGCGGGCGGCGATGCGGCAGAAGATGCAGGTTGCGCTCATTGGGGGATCACTCTGTCGGCGAGTTCTTCTAGGTTGTCGACCAGAAAATCCGGTGGGGAGGTTTGGAGCGATTCGGGGGCGAAGCCGTAAGTGACGCCGCAGGCCTGGACACCGGCGGCACGGGCGGTCGCGATATCGACACCGCTATCGCCGACCATGACCGTCTGGCTCTTGCTGGCGTTCAACTGACGCACGAGTGTGTCGATACCGACCGGATGCGGCTTCTTCTGTTCGAAGCTGTTGCCCCCGTACACGCGGAAAAAATGTTTCCCAAGCCCGAGCCCTTCCAGGATCCCCTGGCTGAACCGGACCGGCTTGTTCGTCAGCAC
>JBBROT010000332.1:0-4523 GCA_038229155.1 Bryobacterales bacterium
ACTTCCAATCCGTTACCCTCGCCGGCGCGAACGGTTGGCCCGGCGGGGCGGCGAATATCGTTCGGCAGAATGTGGAAACGGGCGCGACGGCTGTGTTGGGTTTCAGCCAGCAGAGCGCCCTCCATCTGGATCGCCTTAGCGATGGGTCTCTTGTCTTCGACAGCAGTTCCGGTCGCAAGAATTTGGAAGAGGTCTCGCTCACATCGGGCACGTCCCGCTTTCTCACCGTGGGGGATAGCGACGATCAGGACCCCGCCTATTCGCCGGATGGAAAGTCGCTCTACTTCTCTTCCTTTCGCGGCGGCAACCTGGAAATCTGGCGGGCCGAGACAATATCCGGAGCCTTTCATCGCGTGATCGAAAGCCGTTCGAGCGATTCAGCCCCATGCTTGACCTACGATGGTGCCCGCATGTTTTGGAGCTCAAGCCGCGAAGGCCACTTTGAGGTGTACACCGCGAATTCGGACGGCGTCTTCAAGAAGCGCCTGACTAACGATGGAACCGATGCCCAACATCCCAGCGTCTCCTCTACCGGCGACTGGGTGGTCTACAACTCCGCGCAGCCTGCGCGCGCGGGAATTTGGAGAATCCGGCAAAGCGGCTTGGAAGACACGCCTGTCGTGAAAGGCGATACGCACTGGCCCGAGATTTCACCCGATGGCCGATACGTTTTGTATACGCTGAATTCGCCCGGCGCGCGCTCCATCCGCGTCGCGACCCTGGAAACAGGCGCTCCGGAGCGCTTTCAAGTGGATCTGCCCTTCGCGCCGGGAAAGAGCAACGCAGCTCTGGGCAAGGCGAAATGGATGCCAGGGGAGCGTGCGATTGCCTTTATCGGAGAAGCCGGCGAGGGCGCATCGGGAGTCTATTCACAGCCGTTCACGAATGGGTCCGATTCGCGTGGCGCGCGCACCCGGTTGACCAGCTTCGATAGCCGCAGAGCGGTGCAATCGTTCGCCATTTCACCCGACGGCGCGCGTGTCACCATTGCGAGTTGGGAGTTGGGTTCAGGCTTGGTGCAGGCCCTGAACGTGCCAGGGGCGGCCCGCTGACACCTCGCTAGCGGACCACGATGTTAACCAGCTTGTCGGGAACCACAACCACGCGCACAGGCGTCTTGCCTTCCATCAGGCCGATAATGCGCTGATCCTTCAGCGCGAGTTGCTCCAGTTCCGAACGCTCCGTTCCCGGCTTCACGTTGAGCTTCGAACGATTCTTTCCGTTGACCTGAATCACCACTTCCGAAACGTGATCGCGCGCCAGGTCTTCGTCATACATGGGCCAGGGTTCTTTGAACACCGGCCCCGTATGGCCCTGCTCCACCCACAGCTCCTGCGCCAGATAGGGAGCGAACGGCGCAAGCACCAGCGTCATAATTTCAATCGTGCGCGACATCGCCTCCGCGGACAGGTTTGCTTCATGAGTATGCAGATCGTTCAACAACTCCATCAGCGCGGCGATGGACGTATTGAAGTGCCAGCGCGAATCGAAGTCTTCCGTAATCTTACGCAGCGTCTGATGCAGCTTGCGGAGAATCGCCGCATCGGCGGAACCATCGCCCGGCGTGGCCATCGGCAGATTGCGTGTCGCGAAGCGATAGACGCGTGAGAGAAAACGAGCGATGCCCTCGATGCCGGAATCGCGCCAGTCCACATCTTTTTCAGGGGGCGCGGCGAAGAGCGCAAACAGGCGCGCCGTATCCGCGCCATGCTGTTCCGCCACATCGTCAGCGGGCACCACATTGCCGCGCGATTTCGACATCTTTTCGCCATTGCGAATGACCATGCCCTGGGTGAACAGCTTGCGCACCGGTTCGTCGTTCGCGATGATGCCGATGTCGCGCATCACCTTGGTCCAGAACCGCGAATAGATGAGGTGCAGGATGGCGTGTTCGACACCGCCTATGTATTGATCGATGGGGAACCAGTGCGCGATCTTGGCGGAATCGAACGGCGCACTGGAATTTTTCGCATCGCAATAGCGATAGAAATACCAGGAAGAATCGACAAAGGTATCCATGGTGTCTGTCTCGCGCCGCGCCGCGCCGCCGCACTTCGGGCACACCACATTCACGAACTCAGGCACGTTTTCAAGAGGCGATTGGCCCTGCCCCGTGATCTGAATTTTATCGGGCAGCCGCACCGGCAGATCGGCCTCGGGCACCGGCACCGCGCCATCGAGAGGACAGTGGATCACAGGGATCGGCGTGCCCCAATAACGCTGGCGGGAGATGCCCCAATCTTTCAACCGGAATGTGATGGCACCTTTACCGCAGCCATGTTCTTCGGCGAAGCGCGTCATCTGGCGGCGAGCTTCCGCGCTGGTTTCGCCAGACCACTTGCCCGAATTTTCAACGATGCCGTATTCGCAAAACGCCTGCGTCATGCCGACCGGGCTGGCGAGGCCGCCGTCAACAGGGCGCACCACGGGACGGATGGGGAGTTCGTACTTGACGCAAAATTCGAAATCGCGCTCATCGTGGCCGGGGACAGCCATGATCGCACCGGTACCGTAGCCCATCAGGACGAAGTTGCCGGTCCAGACGGGGATGCGCTCTTTGCTGAAAGGGTTGATGGCGTAGTGGCCCGTGAAGTAGCCTTCCTTCTCCACTTCACCCATGCCCTGCGCGGCGCGCGCGTCAATCATTGCTTTCGCGCGCTCATCGGCAATACCGCCGGCAAGCAGATGTTCCGGCGCGACAATCAGGCAAGTTGCTCCATAGATGGTATCGATGCGCGTGGTGAAGATGCGCACCGGCGGCAGATCGGCATCGGACACTTGGAAATCCACTTCCGTGCCTTCGGAACGCCCAATCCAGTTGCGCTGCATGGCCAGCACGCGATCCGGCCAGCCTCCTTCCAGCAGCTTCATGTCATCCAGAAGCTGGTCCGCGTAGTTGGTGATTTTGAGGAACCATTGCGCCAGTTCGCGCTGCTCCACCGGATTCGTTTCATGGCGCCAGCAGCAGCCGTCCACCACTTGTTCATTCGCCAGCACGGTGGCGCAAAGGTTGCACCAGTTGACCAGCGCTTTCTTGCGGTACGCCAGTCCGCGTTCCAGCATCTTCAGAAAGAACCACTGGTTCCAGCGGTAATATTCGGGGTCGCAGGTGGTCACCTCGCGCTCCCAGTCATAACTGAACGCGAAGCGGCTGTGGGTCTTCTTCATGCGCGCGATGTTCATGCGCGTCCATTCGGCGGGAGGCGTTTTATTGGCAATGGCCGCATTTTCCGCGGGCAAGCCGAACGCGTCCCAACCCATGGGATGCAGCACGTTGAAGCCGCGCATCCATTGGTGCCGGGCCAGTGCGTCACCGATTGCGTAATTGCGAATGTGCCCAATGTGCAGCGCGCCCGATGGGTAAGGCAGCATCTCCAACACGTAATATTTCGGCTTGGCCGAATTGTCTTCGGTGCGGTATAGGCTGCCATCCGCCCACTCGGCGGCCCACTTCAACTCGACAGCTTTGAAATCGTAAGTCTTCTCGGGCATTTAATCTTTTATCATCCCCCAGAGAGCTTGGACATTGCGCTTGTCGTCTCCTTCTTCGTCCACGGGAGTTTCGAGAATGAACGGCTTCTCGCGAAGGTTGGGGTGCCGCAGAATGCGCCGGAACGCCTCCGGACCGATCTTTCCCTGACCGATATTCTGATGCCGGTCGAGCTTGGAATTCAGGCCGCCTTTGGAATCGTTCGCGTGCATCACATGCACGTTCGCCAAGCCCAACACTTCATCGGCATGCAGCAGCGTGCTCTCCAGGCCGGCCTCAGTGGCGATGTCAAAGCCCGACGCGAACAGGTGGCAAGTATCGAGACCATAGCCCACTCTCGATTCAGGCGCCTCGCGGGCCAGCAGATCGCGAACCATGCGGAGTTCTTCGAAGCGGGAGCCGATCTGCGCGCCGGAACCGACCGTATTCTCCAGCAGGACGGTCAAGCCACTGGTGTCGAGACCGGCCGCGGCTTCCGCCATGCCAAGCACGAAGCCCGCAATGCCCTGATGCAGCGTTTGCCCTTTGTAATTGCCGGGATGGATCACCAGGTATTCCGCGCCGATGGCCACGGCGCGTTCCAGTTCACCGCGAAAGCATTCGATGGATTTCTCCCTGATTACCGGCTCCAGCGTTGCAAGGTTGATCAGATAGCTGGTGTGGATGACCAGCGGAAACAGATCGTGCCGCTGGCGCAAAGCGCCATTTCCAAGATCCGCGCGGGGTCTGGAATCGAAGCGCACCACATGCGCGGGCTGGAGGAAAAAATCTGGAAGCAGTTGGCACCGAGCCGTTGTGCTTCCAGCGCCGCGTTCTCAAGAGCGCCCTTAGTGGAACAGTGGATGCCGATGCGGCGGTTTGGCGGGCTTAGGTTCGTTCCGGTTGGTGGGTAGCTCTTGGGATTTTGGAGTGCACCCTTAGCAGGCTGCTGAAGATCAGCTCTTTGTAATTTTGTTGTTGCGCCGGTAGGTTTTTTTGGTTCAGAAGCGGGCGGGACCGCCTTCCCAGGCAGTCGAAAGGCTGGCAAAGGTGC
>JBBROT010000333.1:0-4513 GCA_038229155.1 Bryobacterales bacterium
CACCGGCTTCTTCGATGCCATTGCTCTTTTCACGAAACACTCAGCCATCCTGCTCGGCGACTCCGTGGATGGCCGGTTCGTCATTTACACCACCACCGACGGCGTGAACTGGATTCGCCGCAAAGGCCCGGAATCCCTCCCCGATGAAGGGGCCTTCGCTGCCAGCGGCACATGCCTCATCGCGCGCTTAAACGGTGAAGCCTGGTTCGGCACCGGTGCCGCGCGTGTGTTCCATTCGAAAGATTTTGGCGCAACCTGGACCGTTGCCCAAACGCCCTTGCGCCACGAAGGCAATGCCGCGGGCGTATTCTCTCTAGCCTTCTACGATTCACTCCACGGCATAGCGGTGGGTGGAGATTACACCAAGCCCACCGAAGCCGCCGCGAACGTGGCGCTCACCTCCGATGGCGGCCTTACCTGGCACGAAGCTTCCCAGCGCCCCACCGGCTACCGTTCCGCCGCGGCGTACCTATCGCGAACCGAAATTGTAGTTACCGGAACGAATGGCACAGACATCTCGCGCGATGCGGGGCAAACTTGGCAACCCCTCACACCCCTTGGCTACAACGCCCTCGCATCACGAAATGGCCATCTTTGGGCCGTAGGTCCGGAAGGCCGCATCGCCACAGGGCCGTAGCGCGCGATTGGCACACCGCGAAAGCGCTCCGCATAACAGTGCTTGCAGCCCAGACGAATTTTCGTGCATCCACGGAGCGGATTCCAGGTTGCGTCTGTCCACTCAATCTTTGACAGTAGAGACATCGCTGCTAGCTGAACAAGCCTATTATTTTCTTTCTCTGCTGGCGCTGCCAGGCTGGCGCGCGCTGGAGGAATCCGTGCGGGCGGGCTTGGGGGCCGCGGACTTCTTGGGGTCGGCCATGCGTATTGATAACATGACCGGCTGGAATTGCACCCGGAGATTTGAAACTTTTTCGCGGGAAAAGGCGGTAAATAGAGTGTGGGAGAATTTCCCCGAAGGCCGGTAATGAAAAATATTGCGCTTCTGATTGCAGTCGCGGGCGTTGCGATTCTTAGTGGACAAACACGAATGAAGTATCCGGAAGCGCCCGTAACGAATCAGGTGGACGATTATCACGGAACGAAGATTACAGACCGTTATCGCGAGTTGGAGAATGCGGATTCGGCGGCGACGCGGAAGTGGGTGGAGCAGGAGAATGTGCTGACGACCGGATATCTGGCGGCGGCTTCGGGGCGGGAGAAGATCAAGCGCGAGCTGACCGGGCTTTGGGATTACGAAAAATTCGATCGGCTTTCGAAAGTGGGCGGGCACTACTTTTATTTTCATAATACCGGGCTGCAGAACCAGTTCGTGCTAAATGTGATGGATTCGCTGAATGGGACGCCGCGGGTGCTGATCGATCCGAACACATACAGGAAAGATGGGACGGCGGCGCTGGGTGCGACGGCTCCGAGTTGGGATGGCGCGCTGTACGCGTATTCGGTGGCGCAGGCGGGAAGCGATTGGGGCGAGTGGCATGTGCGCGAAGTGGCGACAGGGCGCGATTTGGCGGACGCGATTCGTTGGACCAAAGGCGGGCGTGTGACCTGGACGGCGGACAATAAAGCGTTTTATTATTCGCGTTACCCGGAGCCTGCGGCGAGCGAATTGCTGACAGCAGCGGCTCTGAATGAGAAGGTTTATCTGCATCGGCTGGGGACCGGACAGGCCGCGGACAGGCTGGTGTATGAGCGCCCGGAACATGAGAACTGGAGTTTGAATCCGGTGGTGATGGAAGGCGGGCGTTATTTATTGTTCGCCATTTATTCCGGCGTGCCGGGGAAGAACAGGCTGGCGTTTCAGGACCTGCGCGAGGCAAAGCCGAAGACGGTGGACTTGATTGCGGAGGAGACGGGCGGGTACGATCCGATTGCGATCATAGGCAAGACGCTGTATCTGAATACGAACGAGGGAGCGCCGCGCGGGCGCGTGGTGGCGATGGATCTGGAGCACCCCGAACGCGCGCGATGGAAAGAGGTGGTGGCCGAGCAGGCGGAGACGCTGGAAGATGTGACGATGGCCGATGGCAAGCTGCTGCTGGTGTATATGAAGGACGCGCACACGACGGCCAAGCTTGCGACGCTGGAAGGAAAGGCGGTGAGCGAAGTGGCTATGCCGGGCTTGGGCACGGCGCAATTTTCCGGCGCGCATTTGAATGACAAGGAAGTGTTTTATACGTTCGCGGGGTTCACGATGCCTACCGCGCTTTACCGCTTGGATTTGACGACGGGGAAAAGCTCAGTGGTGAAACAGAGCAAGGTGGCGCTGGACCTGAGCACGTTCGAGACTACGCAGGTTTTTTATCCGAGCAAAGACGGGACGAAGGTGCCGATGTTTTTGAGCTATCGCAAAGGCATCAAGCGGGATGGCATGAATCCGACGCTGCTGTATGCGTATGGCGGCTTCGCGATTTCGGAGACACCGCACTTCGCCCCGGCGGTGCTGGAGTGGATGCGGATGGGCGGTGTATATGCGGTGGCGAATCTGCGAGGCGGGTCTGAATACGGCGAGGCGTGGCACCAGGCGGGTATGCGCGCGAAGTAGCAGAACGTGTTCGACGACTTCATCGCCGCGAGCGAATGGCTGATTGCGAACAAGTACACATCGACGCCGAAGCTCGGGATCTTCGGCGGTAGCAATGGCGGCCTGCTGGTGGGGGCGGTGTTGAATCAGAGGCCGGAACTGTATGGGGCCGCGATGCCGGCGGTGGGCGTGATGGATATGCTGCGGTTTCAGAAGTTCGGATTCGGGACGCAGTGGGTGGGCGAGTATGGGGCGCCGGAGGACCCCGCGGATTTCGAGATTCTGCGGAAGTATTCGCCCTTGCATAACATTCGAAAGGGCGGCCAGTATCCGGCCACATTGATCACTACGGCCGATCATGACGACCGCGTGATGCCGGGGCACAGCTTGAAGTATGCGGCGGCACTGCAAGCCGCGCAGGAAGGGCCGGCGCCGATTTTGATTCGTATCGAGACGCGCGCGGGGCATGGTGCCGGGATGCCGACCGCGAAACGAATCGATGAGTGGGTGGACCGGCTGGTGTTTCTGAAACTGAGTTTGGGAATGAATTAAGCGACGTAAAGACCCATGCGCTGCTTCGTCAGTTCCACGGTTTGCGCGGCGATGGGGCGCACGCGTTCGGCACCCTGGCGCAGGATGGATTCGATGTATGCGGGGTCTGCTGTAATTTCACGATAGCGCTCCTGGAGGGGCTCCAGGTGTGCGATGACCCTTTCGGCCACGTGCTTTTTCAGATCGCCATAACGCATGCCGGTGAAGCGGGCTTGCATGGAGGCTGCATCGTCATTCGAGAAGGCTTGATAGATACCCAGTAGGTTCGCGACGCCCGGGCCCATGTTGGCGAAATCGACAGCGGGGTTGGAATCGGTAGTGGCCCGGTTGAAGGTCTTGCGGATTTTATCGGGAGGATCGAGTAGCGCGATGGCGTGATGCGCACCCTGGGCCGATTTGCTCATCTTCACGGTGGGGTCATCGAGACCCATCACGCGCGCGCCGAAGCCGGGGAGCTTGGTTTCGGGCACAACAAAAGTATCGCCATAGAGGGAGTTGAAGCGTTCGGCGATATCGCGAGTGAGTTCGAGGTGCTGTGACTGGTCGTCGCCAACGGGCACGACGGCGGCCTGATAGAGCAGTATGTCCGCGGCCATCAGGACAGGGTATTGGAAGAGGCCATCGCCCACGGTTTCCTGCGCGGCGGATTTGGCCTTGAACTGAGTCATGCGGCTGAGCCAGCCCATGGGAGTGACGCAGGTGAGCATCCAGGCGAGCTCGCTGTGGCCGGAGACCTGAGACTGCACCATGATGCTGGAGTTCGCGGCGTCGATGCCCGAGGCGAGGAAGAGCGCGGCAATTTCGCGGATCTTGGCGCGAAGCTCTTCGGGGCGCTGATGGACTGTGATGGCGTGGAGGTCAACGATGCAAAAGATGCTTTCATACTGGTGCTGAATTTTGACCCAGTTGGAGATGGCACCGAGGTAATTGCCGATGTGCAGATTTCCGGTTGGTTGGACGCCGGAGAGAACACGTGCTTTCATGAGGAGTCCTCATGGTAACAATCGAAAAGCTGGTGTATGGCGGTGACGGGCTGAGCCGGGCGGAAGGTCAGGTGGTTTTGACTCCGTTTGTGCTGGCCGGTGAAGAAGTGGAAATTGAGCCTGGAGAAGTGCGCTCCGGCGTGATGCGGGCCGGGCTGCGAAGCGTGGTGACGGCTTCGGCGGACCGGGTGGCCGCGCCTTGCCCTTATTACGGCAAGTGCGGCGGGTGCCACTACCAGCATGCGACGTATGAGGCGCAAGTGGCGGCGAAGCTGGCGATTCTGAGAGAGACGCTGGCGCGGGTGGGGCGGGTGGAAGCGCCGGCTGAGATCGCGGTGATTGCGGGGGAGCCGTGGGGGTATAGGAATCGCGCGCAGTTTCATATTGAACAGCGCAAGTTGGGATACCGGATGCGAGGGTCGCACAAGCTAGTTGC
>JBBROT010000334.1:0-4492 GCA_038229155.1 Bryobacterales bacterium
AGGCGTCAAATCCAACATGAGCCAGAGAGGATCGAGGTCCGGGCCGCCGCGGGGATCTTGTCCGGCATCGGCCATTGCTCCGCTCATCTCGCCACTGTAGAAGTGGCGGATGATGTTATCGTGCCGGGTGAAAACGCTGAAGCCGGGGACATCGGCGTCGTCTGAGTTCACGTAGGTGCGAGTGTACTCGCCGGACGGATCTGAAATGAAGGGCAGATTGGTGAAGCCGCGTTGATTCTTGTATTCGATGAGGCGCTGAATGGGCGAGCGGGCAGTCACGACGACGGCGGCGCGCTCACGCAGGTTGGCGGCGGTTCCGTTCCAGGAGGAAAGGAACGATGTGCACATGGGACACGGCGATTTGCGTTGCGGACCATACATCATGCTGTAGACCATGAGCGTTTCGCGGCCTCCGAAGAGAGATGAAAAGCGGATGGGACCGGTTTCGGAGTCAAGCTCAAAATCGAGGGGGATCTCTCCGCCAGGAGGGAGCGCGCGCCGCTGCGATGCGACGCGTTCCACATGACGGCGCAGGTCGATTTCTTCGGCCAGGAGCCGATTGCGGGCCGCGCGATATGCCGCGCTTTCGTTGGGGTGGTGAGCCTGATTGGTTGCGGCAAGCTGCTGAGCGGGGACAAGCGGTTGCGTCATGAATCCTCCAGATTACTGGTACCTAGTTCCGATCCCAAAACTGCGGCGGTGCGATACCGAGTGCCCTCAGACAGACATAGCCTTGCCCGCGATGATGGTCATCTCAGCACCGGCGGTGCCGTTCAGGCCGAGTTGTTCCAAGACCGGCTTGGGGATCACGACGCCGTGCGAATTGCCGTTGCGCCGAATGCTGACGTGAATCGCTTTCATGGTAATAACAATGTTTTTCCGGGGAGGCGTGGTGCGTCAACAAGCGGCAAGAAGGGAGCGTGAATCTGCAATTAGAGGCCAGGGACCTATGCGGAGGCTGCTTCGATCCACATGCGCAATCCGAATTCAAAGCTGCTGGCGGGCTTTTGTTCGCCCAGGCCAAGATTCGGCGAACGGTACGCGGGTGCATTTTGGAGTTCTTCAGCGACCTGCTCAGCAGTCAGATACGCCTGTTTCATGTCCGTATCGTGCCACAAATATTGCATAATACACTTGCATTTTGTTCGAATCGCCTGGGACACGCGAATTCCGCTATCACTTTGTCGATCTATTCGCACGCCTTACCCGCGCGGACAAATCGGCAGCGGCTGAGGTGTGGAACGCCGCAATGGCCGATGTGATTCAGCCGGGGAAGAAAGCTGGACCGGTGCAGACGTTAGCAACAGCAAAGTTTGGTAGGCGCGGCAGGACTCGAACCTGCTACCACCGACTTAGAAGGTCGGTGCTCTATCCAGATGAGCTACGCGCCCGTGGTTTACTTTTTCAAGTTTAACGCGTGCTGGCGAATGAACTTCACGCCTTCGTAGGCGATGTCTTCGGGCTTGGGGGCGATGTCGCGCCAGATGCTGGCCGCCGCGCTGAGTTCGCCTAGGGAGAAGCCGAAACTTTCAATGGTGAGCCAACCATCGTAGTGAATTTCCTTGAGCGCCTGGAACACTTCATCCCAGGGTACGTGTCCGGTGCCGGGTGTGCCGCGATCGTTTTCGCAGGTGTGCACATGCTTCAAATGGCGCGCTACGGTGCGGTAACCGTCTGCAATGTTCTTCTCTTCGATATTGGCGTGGAACGTATCGAAGAGGATGCCTACGTTGGGATGATCGATCTCATCGCAGAGCTTGACGGCATCGGCCGCGGTATTCAGGAAGTATGTTTCGAAGCGGTTCAGCGGTTCGATGGCTATGGTGACGCCGTGCTGGGCGAGCGTTGGGCCTAGTTCGCGGTAACACTCCACCGCCCACTTCCATTCATCCTCCGTACGGCGGCGGCCCGGCAGATAACCCACAGGCGAATAGAGCGGACCGGCAATGATACGGGCACCCACTTCGGCGGCTTGCCTGGCGCAATCGGCCATGTGCGTCCGGGCGCGTTTGCGTGTGTCCGCGTCATGGGAAATCATGTTCACGTTGTGGCCGAGCACGGCGCAGATGGTGCATTCCAGGCCGTTCTCCTCAAGGCCCTGACGAAGGAATGCCGGTTCGAAGGTTGCGGGATCGAACATGGAAACTTCGACGCCATCGAAGCCAGCTGCTTTGATTTTCGGCAGCAACGGCAGATGAGAGCGGTCGAAAGCCGCCGTCCAGATAAATGTGTTGACTCCAAATTTCATAAGCTTTTCGGTGCGATTTTCAAAGTGATGGCCTCTGTGGCAAAAGTGTTTTGCTGGCCGCCGGCGCGCGTTTCCACCAGCCCGCTGGCGTAGATGGAACGCGTATGCGGCTGGGCGGTGGGCAGCATGTGCAGCTTGAAGGTGCGGCGCGTTTCGGTCTCGTTGATCAGCACGCCGTTCAAGCCGGTATCTGAAACTTCAACTCCGGGCGGAAGGTTTCGCACTTCCACCGGAACACGTCCGGCAAAGCCGTTGTTGCGCTGAATTCTGACGGACACTTCGACATCATGTTCTGGTGTAAGTGTCAGTTCCTGTGTTTCGGCGGCCATCTCGACATCCGGTTTCGGGATGAGCGCGAGCAGTTTCAGCCGGTCTTCGGGGTCCGCTTGCACGCCTTTGGGATCGGTGACAACCAGCGGCACGGCACCGGTCAGTTTGGCATTTGCATCCGCGCTCAACAGGATGGTGGTGCGGGTATCGTTCGGGTAAATGGTTCCGTGCGTGGCGTGGAAGCCCGGCGGCAAACCCTTCACATCGATCTCTATGGGCGCGTTGTGATCGTCCAAGCGCAGAGCGGTGATGGTGAGGGGAATGCGGCCGCCGGCCGGCACATTCGGATTAGCGGGTGCAACGGAGAGGCGGTAGGAAGGAACTGGCCGGCGGATGTTTAAGCGGTAGGAGTACTCGGGGCCGGTAAGGCCGCGCACATCGCGCAGACGCACCAGGTAATCGCCATCTTCGGGCGCGGTGAAACGCAGGCGCGAATCTTTCCCGTATCCCGCGCCGCCATCGTCATTACGATACGTGAGATGCACCCGCGGCAAACCATTGGCGGGGAACTTTGCGCCGGGCGGAGCGATTTGGACGCGATAGACGGGCGAATCGAGCGCGTGGGCTTCACCGCTGGTGCCGAAGAACGTGGTGCGTTCACCGCCTATGGATTCGAAGATAAAGTCGTTGTCCGCATTCGGCGGGAGTGTCTCCACACGGGCAATTTCGCCACCCATCATGACGTAATCGCCTGGGGACAGATTCGTGGACGTGGCCAAGCGGACACCCTTCGAGGTGGAATCGTGATCGCGCAACGCCGTGGAAGTTTCGCTGACGGCGCGGATAGTCGCAATCTCGATCGGGCGGCCTTGCGCGTCCAGGATTTCAAGTAACGAATCAAGCGGCGAGCCAAGGCGCTGAGCGTTCACATCCACCACCAGCTTTTCCCCTTTGACGGCGTGAAAGCGGAAGTAGTGCTCCGGTGCGGTCAGACGGCCGTTCAGTGTGATGGGGCAGGTAACAGGTTGTGCGGTGGCGGGGGTTGCGTTCGCGCCGGATGAAGCTGTCTCAGCGCCGTTGCCCAACGCCAGCTTCACGCGATTGAAGGCCAGGCCGGCGCTGGTGATGGGGCGCACGTAGACGGCGCCGGGGTCTTCCGCGGATGGATCGCCAGTCACTTGCACTTGCGCGGCTTTGCCCAGATGGTAGCCGGTGAGAGACACGTTCGTCGACTTGCCGCCGGGGAGGCCCAAGGGATAAGCAGTGAGTGCGATGGGGAGCTTGCCGACCATGACGCGATAGGCATGGTTAAGGCTGCCGCCTTTTTCCGGATCGCTGACGCTCACGAAATAAGTTCCGGCCGTTGTGAACTTGCAAGAGAGCGCCGGACGATCGCGGGTGAGCACGAGTTGAGTAACCGGCTTGCCGTCCGCATCGGTGACGGTCAACAGCGGCTGAAGCGCGGAACCCAGCATGCCGCTGGAATTGGAGAACACCAGTTCTTCACCGGCCTCGGCGTGAATCTTGAAAAAATCGAGATCGCCTGGACGGGAAATGGTGCCCACCAGGATGGTCGGCAGGTAGGATTCGAAGGCATCTTCGGGCGTATCGTTCGGCTCTTTATCGGGGCTCTCGCCATAGAAGGGCTCGACGACTAGACGGCCCGGCAGCGTGGTGCCAAGTGGCGTCAGCAGCCGGAAATCCACGGGGCCGATGGGCGTCTCCGGCGCGATGTCGAGTTCCACCGTGACTTGATTGCGAGGGGGAAGGGGACCGAGGTCGATGGTGGAAACGGTGCCATTCGAACCGAGACGCACGTCGGGTAGATCGGGCAATTCTTTCACGCTGATGACGCGGCCTTTGATACCCGGTTCACTGAAGTAAATGGCTGAAGCTCTTGCGAGGTTCAGACCTTCCACCGTGAGTTCCACCGTGGTGCCGCGGGTCAAGCCGCGCGGCGTTATGACGCTGATG
>JBBROT010000335.1:0-4491 GCA_038229155.1 Bryobacterales bacterium
GAATTCGAGGCCGCCGCGAAAGCCATCCTGCCGCCCGCGCACTTCGGTTACCTGGCCACCGGGGTGGATGGAGATGTGACGCTGCAAGCGAACCAGAACGCGTATCGCCAGATTATGCTACGCCCGCGAAGGCTTCGCGATATTACGCAGATCGATACGCGAGTCACGCTGTTCGGTACCTCTTGGGAATCGCCTATCGGGCTGTGTCCCATCGGCAATCAGAAGGCATTCAATCCCGAAGGGGAACTGCCGGTGGCACGTGCCGCCCGCACCAAGAATACGCTGCAGATTTTATCTACGGCGGCCAACACTTCCGTGGAAGAGATTACGAAGACGCTGGGCCGCGCGCCCTGGTATCAGCTTTACCCCACATCGCTGTGGGCAAATACCGAAGCGCTGGTGCGGCGTGCGGAAGCGGCTGGCTGCCCGGTGATTGCGCTCACCATCGATACGCAGGCGGGGCGCCACACTGAAACCTTGGATCGCTACAAGCGTGTAGATACGCGAACGTGCGCGACCTGCCATGGAACGCGAAGAGAAGATTTCTATCGCCGGAAGCCGATGTTCGATGGGTTGAACGTAACGGGAGTGACTACGAACGGGCCGGCCCTGACATGGGAGCACGTGCGGCGCATCAAGAAGATGACCACCATGAAGCTGCTGATCAAGGGGATAGAAGTGGGTGAAGACGCGCAATTGTGCGTCGAAAACGGCGTGGATGGCATTATCGTTTCGAACCACGGCGGGCGGGCGGAAGAGAGCGGGCGCGGCACCATTGAGTGCCTTCCTGAAGTGGTGAGCGCGGTGAAAGGCCGCATACCGGTCATGCTGGATGGCGGAATTCGCCGCGGCACGGATGCCTTCAAGGCTCTTGCACTTGGGGCGAAGGCGGTGTTTATCGGCAGGCCTTATGTGTGGGCGTCCGCGGCGTTCGGACAACCGGGCGTGGAGCACGTCATCGATATGCTTCGCGGTGAACTCGATCTCACGATGCGGCAGTGCGGCACGCGGTCAATTGCCGCAATCGGGCGGGAGTTTGTGACGTTCCGGAATGGTTCTTTGCCCACGGGTTGAGAGCCGGAATAACGTGAGACCTGTTAAGCTCGAAAGTTCGAATCATGGCAAATAAAACTCCTATTACAGTGGCTCATGGCGACGGGATCGGTCCGGAAATTATGGACGCCACGCTGCATATCATTCAGTCGGCCGGCGCGGCGCT
This sequence comes from Bryobacterales bacterium, assembly GCA_038229155.1. Taxonomy (GTDB): domain Bacteria; phylum Acidobacteriota; class Terriglobia; order Bryobacterales; family Bryobacteraceae; genus JALYXI01. The sequence goes on from JBBROT010000335.1 coordinate 1,220, forward strand.
CGATATCGAGACGATTGAGATTGGCGAGAAGGTTTACCTGAGCGGGAACTCCGCCGGCATTGCCGATAGCGCGTGGGAATCGCTGCGGCGCACCAAGGTGTTTCTCAAGGCGCCTATCACCACTCCGCAAGGCGGCGGTTTTAAGAGCTTGAACGTCACCACGCGAAAGCGCCTGGGCTTGTACGCGAATATCCGCCCCTGCGTTTCCTATCACCCCTTCGTGAATACAAAGCACCCCGGCATGGACGTGGTGATTGTCCGTGAAAATGAGGAAGATCTGTACGCGGGCATTGAGTATCAGCTTTCGCCCGACGTGATGCAGTGCCTGAAGCTGATTTCGCGGCCCGGCTGCGAGAAGATCGTCCGCTTCGCGTTTGAATACGCCAAGCTGAACAATCGCAAGAAGGTGACCTGCTTCACCAAAGACAACATCATGAAAATGACCGATGGTCTCTTTCATAAGGTCTTCGACGAAATTGCTACGGAGTACCCGGAAATCGAAAACGAGCATTGGATTGTGGACATCGGCGCGGCCAAGCTTGCCGATACGCCGAACGCATTCGATGTAATTGTGATGCCGAATTTATATGGCGATATTCTGTCCGATGTGGCTGCGCAGATTGCGGGCTCGGTGGGCCTGGCGGGTTCGGCGAACGTTGGTCTGCAGTGCTCCATGTTCGAAGCCATTCACGGTTCCGCTCCTCGCCGTGCGGGTCAGAACCTGGCGAACCCTTCCGGGCTGTTGCTGGGCGGCGTAATGATGCTGGTGCACATTGAGCAGATGGAGATTGCCGAACGCGTTCACAATGCATGGCTGAAAACCATGGAAGATGGCGTTCACACGTACGACATCTTTAAAGAGGGTGTCAGCAAGCAGAAAGTGGGAACGCGCGAGTTTGCCGAAGCCGTGGTGGCTCGTCTGGGTCAGAAGCCGGAGACTCTGAAGGTGGTGAAGTATGCCACCGGCGGTGCAAAGCGGCGGGAGTGGGTGGCGAAGCCGAATCCGCTCAAGGTGGAAATGGTGGGTGTTGACATTTACCTGAACAGCCGCGGCTCCGCGCCTCAGGAATTAGGAGACAAACTGCAGAGCATTACGCATGAGGGGTTGAAGCTGCGCATGATTTCGAATCGCGGCACGGTGATCTGGCCGAAATCGTTCCCGGAGACGTTCTGCACCGATAACTTCCGGTGCCGCTTCCAACAGGATGATGCGAACTCGCCCATCACGCAGGATCAGGTGCTGGCGCTAATGGGCAGGGTGTCTGCCGGTGGCTACGACATCGTGAAGATCGAGACGCTGCGCAATTACGATGGCAAGGCCGGTTATACGCTGGCGCAAGGCCAGTAGACCGTGACGGCACCGCTGGTCTCCGTCATCATGGGCAGCAAGTCCGATTGGGAGACCATGCGGGCCGCCGCCATTTTGCTGGATGAGTTCGCGGTGCCTTACGAAAAATTGATTGTCTCCGCGCATCGCACGCCCGATAAAATGCGCGAGTTCGCGGTGCATGCTGAAGGGCGTGGCATTGAAGCCATTATCGCGGGAGCGGGGGGTGCCGCGCATCTGCCTGGTATGACCGCTTCGCATACCGTGCTTCCGGTGCTTGGCGTTCCGGTTCGCAGCAAAGCGCTGAACGGCTTGGATTCGCTACTCTCCATCGTTCAAATGCCCGCTGGCATTCCCGTGGCAACATTTGCGATTGGCGAAGCCGGCGCGAGAAATGCCGGTCTGTTCGCGGTGGCTGTGCTCTCCGCCACGCGGCCGGAGCTTCGCGCGAAGCTGAAACAGTTTCGGGAAGCGCAGCGGCAAGCGGTTGAGGCGGGCACACTCGATTGAGCTTTCCCGTGCTGCCAGGCGCAACTGTGGGAGTGCTCGGCAGCGGGCAGTTAGGCCGCATGTTCGCCATCGCGGCGCGCCGGATGGGATACCGCGTTCACACATTTTCTCCCGACGAAGATACGCCAACAGGCCAAGTGGCCGATGTGGAATTGATGGCCTCCTACGACGATCTGGACGCCGTGCGCGCCTTTGCCGGCAATGTTGATGTGGTCACGTTCGAATTTGAGAATGTGCCCGCGGCGACAGCGGCAGCGGTAGAGCAGCGAGCGCCGGTGCGGCCTTCGGGAGAGGTCCTTCACATTACTCAGCACCGCCTGCGGGAGAAGATGTGGCTCGCGAAGCATGGCTTTCCGGTAACGCCTTTCCGCGCCATACACTCGCGTGAAGATCTGGACGGCTTCCCGCTTCCGGCGATTCTGAAAACCGCCGGCTTTGGTTACGACGGCAAAGGCCAGTACCGGATTCAGACTGCCGCGGATCTGGATTCGGCGTGGGCTTCCATGAACGGGCGTGAAGCCGTCGCGGAAGAATTGGTGGATTTCGAGTGCGAACTTTCGGTGGTAGCGGCGCGTGGGGAAGACGGTGCGCTGGTGCAGTATCAGCCCTCCCTCAACTCGCATCGAAACGGCATTTTGGACGTGAGCATATCGCCATTCCCCCACGCCGAAGCGTGGGAGATCACCCGCGCTGTAATGGAACAACTCGACGTCGTCGGCGTGTTGTGCGTGGAATTTTTTCTCGCGCGAAGCGGAAAGCTGATCATCAATGAACTGGCTCCGCGTCCGCATAATTCCGGCCACCTCACCATCGATTCCTGCGTCACCAGCCAGTTCGAACAGCAACTGCGCGCAGTCTGCGGTTTGCCGCTTGGGTCCACTCAAATGCTGCGTTCCGCGGCCATGGCCAATCTTCTGGGCGATCAATGGGAGCATGGCGAACCGAACTGGGCCAGCGCTCTGCGGCACCCCGAGATAAAGCTGCATTTATATGGAAAGCTGGAGCCGCGCGCCGGTCGTAAGATGGGGCACCTCACGGCTGTGGGCCAGACTCCCGAGACTGCCGACCGGCTTGTACGGGAAGCCAGGCAAGCGCTCGACATATACTGATACTCACATCATGAATGGCATCATCGCAGGGCTTATCTTCCTCTGTTTGCCGCTGGCGGCCCAGGTCAAAATCGAGAAGGCGACCGAGACCGTTAACATCGAAATCGATGGCAAGCCGTTCACCACTTTCTATTACGGTCCGCAGAGCGGCCACCCCTATCTGCACCCTTTGCGCGCCGCGACCGGCACCATTGTGACGCGGCATTACCCTATGGAAAATGTGGAGGGCGAATCGAAAGACCATCAGCATCATCGCGGTCTGTGGTTCGGCCACTTCGATGTGAACAGCTACGATTTCTGGAGTAACGAAAAGGACTACAAGACCA
>JBBROT010000336.1:0-4476 GCA_038229155.1 Bryobacterales bacterium
ATCGATGTGGTAACGGTCTTCATTATTGCCGCGGACATTGCCTTGTTCGCTGATTCCGGCGGACAGCACTCGTGTCATTTACGTCTGCTTGCGATTGAACACTGCCATCAGGATAGCCACGGCCAGGAAGCACGCGGTGAACACGTGGCTGGCCTCAAACAAAGTTTTCACTTTTTCGCCGCCCGGAATTGAATTTCCAAAACTCCCGCCAGGCCGATCTTCGCTTTCGGCGGCAGGGGGATCTCCAGATTGTTATCCGTCTCGCTGCCGCCAGAGCGCTCAATCGAAGGAGGCACCCGCTTGCCATCGAGCGTTGTCCCGTACGTGCTCAAATCCTTCAGGAAGAACTTGCCCGATTCCGAATCATGGCGCACCTGCAGGTGTTCGCGTGAAATATCCTGCTTCGAATAGAGCTTCAAATCCACCCAGCAATCCGCCGCGCCTCGACCGATCTTGATGCGGTCCTTGGTCATTTCATATTGTTGCTGACCGCGTTCATCGGCATAATCGAGTGTCGCGAACACCATGCCCGATGGCTTCCGCGTCATCAGGTTAGGGCTGCGCGCCGTTTCGGTGGTGGTCTGCGTCAGGCCGGAGGCGCGCTTGCGAGTGATGCGAACCGTATCGGTGCCCACGCGCTCATCTTCCAGACCCTCGCCGGCGTCGGGAACTGGCGCGAATTCCGACTGCACGATCAGCGGATTCTCGTCGGCGTCGTCATCGGTGTTCTCGTGGAAATCGATGGACCAGCCTTCACCGATTACCTCATAGCGTTTCTGGTTCTGCGGGAAGCCAGGGATGCGCAGCTTGCGCTTGTTCAACTGCGCCAACTCTTCGTTGAGCGCGCGCTGCGCTTCCATCTTCGTGCGCTCCAGGACGGGGCCGAGGCGCTTCAGGTCGCGCCCGCCCAGATACACCTGGAACACGCTGCGCACCAGATTCGAATAGCGCATTTCAAGAATTTCAGCGCGAAACTCAATCAGGATCAGATCGATGATTTCAGCAGGGGTAACCGGTCGCACGTCCACTAGTTCATCGTACCGCTTGAGGCGGCACGGACTCGAGACGCCGCGCGCCGCGATTCGATATGCTCAGTAGCCATGCGTCACGCACTGCTTAGTTTGCTCCTCCTTGCCGGGTTCGCGCCGGCCGGCCTTGCTCAACCCGCGCACCCCTCCGGTGTGAATTCGAAGATACTCGCCGAAATTCCGAAACGGATCGAACATTTCGTCACGGAAGGAAATGTCGCCGGGGCCGTTACCCTGGTAGCGCACGGCAGCGACGTGATCGAGTTTCACGCCACCGGAATGGCGGATATCGAAGCGAATAGGCCGATGCGCAAAGACACCATTTTCCAGATCATGTCGATGACCAAGCCCGTGACGGCGATCGGCATCATGATGCTCGCCGAAGAGGGCAAACTCGCTTTACGCGACCCCGTGGAACAGTACCTGCCGGAGTTCCGCAACCTGCGCGTGGCCGCGAACACCGGCCCTGATAACGCGCGCCTGAGCACTCCCGATCACCCCATCACCATTCGCGACCTGCTCACCCACACTGCTGGCATTCAGGACCCCGCGCCCGCGGCCATCCATGATTACGAACAAGCAATGAATGTCTCGCTGGAAGAAGTGGTGCGGCAGTTGGCGAAACAGCCGCTGCTTTTCCAACCCGGCACACAGTGGAGCTACACCACGCCGGGAATTGAGATTCTGGGCCGCATCATTGAGGTCTGCTCCGGTCAGAAGTATGAAGATTTTATTGCTGCGCGAATATTGCGCCCGCTCGGCATGAAGGATTCGTTCTTCTATCCCACGCCGGAAACCATTCCGCGCATCGCGATGGTCTATGTGGAAAAGAATGGCAAGCTGGTGCCCGGCCCCGCCACGCTGCTCGGCGGCGACCCCGCGAAGTATCGGAAAGGCGCCATCTTTCCTGGGCCCGGCCATGGCATGTATTCCACTGCCGAAGACCTGTTGCGTCTGTATCGCATGATGCTGAACGAGGGCGTGTACGAAGGGCACCGCTACTTAGCACCCTTCTCCATCCGCCTGATGACGGAGGCGCACACCACCGGCATCCACCCGGTGGGCTGGATGCGCGGAGCCGATTATGGCCTGGGTTGGGAAGTGGTGACAGACCCGCTGGGCGAACTGGCCGGACACGCCAAGGGCACATACGGCCATGGTGGCGCATTCGGTACCCAGGGCTGGATCGATCCCCGGAACTCTCTCATTTCTATCCTGCTGATTCAGCGCTCAGGCGGCAGCACGGAAAGCTTGAGAAATGTTTTCCTCACGATGGCGGAAGCCGCCGTGGGCAAATAGAATCAGCGGCCCGTTCGCTTATGGCGCGAATGGGGCGCTGTTCGTGCGGGCCGTGCTGGAGCTACCCGCCACCAAGCGGCTTTGCCCATCGGCGGCCAACAGTACTCGGCCCAATTCTTCGGCGGTAGAGCGCTCCGTCAGAGTGCCAACGTGGTACCACTCGGCTTGCGCGCGATTCTTATCGATATCCACCAGCATGTAACCGCGGCGGAACAGTTCCACATACTTCACGTGCGGATGCGTTGCCCCAATCTGAGCTTGCAGGGCGGTGGCTTGCGCGCGGTCGCCAATGCCCGGCGACGTAATGGCGGGTCCGACGAACTCTACCGCTTGCGCCGTATAACCGCTGGGCACGAACGGGTTGAATGTAATCTCATTTCCCCAAGAGGAATGAATGTCGCCCGAGAAAACCACCACGTTTGGAATCTGGTTCGCGGCAATATATTGCAGCAGCTTGTTCCGGCTGGCCAGATAGCCGTCCCACTGATCGGGATTGAACGGCGAGCCATCTGTGTTCAGCAGTTGGCCCATCATCACCTGCTGACCCAGCACGCGCCATCGCGTGTTGCGCCCCTGCGAATTCGAAAGCTGCGTGTTGAGCCAGCGCTCCTGTTCGATTCCGAGCAGCGTGCGGTTCGGATCGGCTATCAACGGGCTGGTCGCATCCACCTGCTCGCTCCGCCCCACAATCCTGGTATCGAGCATCACCAGATCCAACAGGTCTCCGAAACGGAATGTGCGATAAATCTGCCCGCCATCCTGAAAAGGGTTGTCACGCACCGGCAGCCACTCCGACCATGCCTGCGCGGATACGAAACGCCGCGCGTTCCAATCGCCCTCGGTTTCCGGTTGATGATTTTCCGCGCCGCCCATCCACGAATTGTTCGCAGATTCGTGATCGTCCCAAACCACAATCCAGGGATGCTGGCGGTGCGCTTCCTGCAGGTCGGGATCGGTGCGGTATTGCGCGTACCGCTGACGATATTCGTTCAACGTTACGATTTCTTTATTCGGGGAAGGGATGCGGCCGAGCGGCGTGCCGTCACCGAAGGTGCTGTTGCCGTACTCATAAATGTAATCGCCCAGATGAAGCACGGCATCCAGATCCTGCCGGTTGGCGATGAGCCGGTAGGCGTTGAAAAATCCATACGGATAGTTCGAGCAGGAAGCAACTGCCAGGCGCAGACGGTCAACGGTACCCGATGGCAGCGTCTTCGTGCGGCCCACGGGAGACTGCGTGCCGCGCACGGAGAAGCGGTAATAGTAAGTGGTATTCGGGTCCAGGCGGACCACATCCACCTTCACGGTGTAATCGAACGCCGCGCTGGTGTAAGTAAGCCCCTGCTGCAGAATGCGCGAAAACGAAGCATCGGAAGCGATGGCCCATTCAACGGGAACCACGGCTTCATCCACGGCGGGCGTGATACGCGTCCAGATGATGACGCGATTGACCAGTGGATCGCCGCTGGCGACACCATGGCGGTAAATCGCCGCGGACTGCGCGCTAACGCGGGGTAGCACGGTCAGGCTTGCGGCGGTGAGGAGTCCGGAAAAAGAACGGCGGGAGAGCGACATAGGCTCTCTGGAGCATGACAGCCGATTGCTACAACAGAACGACGGCTGGATGTCGGTTCGGTTTCAGATGGTACAACTGCCAGAGACCCTCAAAGGAGCTTAAACAAGCAATGAATACTCGAAGAATCACCCTTGCAATTTTGGCTCTTGGTTCCTGGGGCACCGCGTAAAAGCGCAGGCCGCACCCAGCGCGCCCGTGAGAGAACTGGCCAGGCACGCATTGACCGGTGCGGAAGCGGCGTTGGAGGCGATTTTAGTGGAGGTGACCGCGCAGCCAGGGACGACCTCGACGGCACACCGGCATCCAGGATTCGTGCTCGGCTATGTTCTGGATGGGGAGATGGCGTTTGCGATCAATGGCGAAAATCAGCAAGTTGTAAAGACGGGTGGCAAATTCTTCGAACCGATTGGGGCACTCAATACCACAGGCGGCAGCGCCAAACCGGATGCTCCCGTAAAATTTCTTGCGTTCATCGTGGCCCCGAAGGGCAGCCCGGCTGCACTGCCGGCTTAAACAATGGAGACGGTGCGAGAGCACGGTATCGAGACGATCTTCCTGCGGCTCGGGCTTGCC
>JBBROT010000337.1:0-4436 GCA_038229155.1 Bryobacterales bacterium
AACGAGCTGAGGGTGTGAGGGATGGAACCATCGCGGTGTCAGGTAAGGCGGTGCCGAAGCCAACCATCTGCCCGCGATGCGGCGTAGAGCAGCCGAGCGCGCGAATCGCATGGGTGCATTGCCGGAAGCCGCGGGCGGCGAAGACGGGAGCCGTGAAGGCGAAGACGGCGGGGAAGAAGACGGCGGGGACGGTGAAGGGAGCGAAGAAGGCGGGGAAGAAGTGAACTTCGCGGTGTTGCAGATTCGCTACATGTCAGCGAGGCAACCCCGCTGATCGGAGGGGATAAATATCGTGCTCAAGTTAAGCCCGGTACAGGAGTTAGACGCAGCAATCAGGAACGCGGCGCGAGACGCCGAAAGAGGCGTCACGAATCGCGAAATAGCGGAGGAGCTTTGCGATTCCTTCCCTGAGTTGATGAAGCCCTTCATCCCCGTCTGGATCACCGAAAAGGTAGCCTCGCTGGTCGCGAGAGACCGGGCGAAAGTCCGGTACGCCAATGCTCCTCAGGTTGTACTCTTCGAACGCAGCTTGGGGATCAGCCGCCTTCCCCGAACGCTACTCCAGAATGACGGGAAGCCGATCCTACGCGAGCATGCTACCGCTAAGGCACTCCAAAAACTTGTGACAGAGCTGCGAAAGCAGAAAAGCCCGGTACTCCAATCGGCGATTGACGCGTTGAATCTGATGCGAAAGCATACCGCCGAAAACCGACGCATCACGTACGGAGAGGTGTTGGAAATCGAAGCGAAGGCGGCGCGGAAGTGACCGCGCGAATCGCGTGGGTGCATTGCCGGGTGCCGAGAGCGGCGAAGGCGGCGAAGAAGGCGGGGAAGGGGGGCTAAAGCAAGATGGAAGACAAATCAACGTACGAGATGCTGGCGGAGATCCATAAGGTTCTGGTGAATATTTCCGGATCGCTAGACAGGATCGCGAAGGCTGCGATTGAACGGGAAAAGCGCGAGGCCGCTAAGGATTCTGGACGGGTTCAGTCTCTAGATCGTTCCTGAACGTGATGTCGGTAATGGTCGGCAGCGTGTGCGAAGCAATCGAAAGCGCCGCGTGCGCCTCCATCTTTGAAGATCCGGAGCCGCGAATCAGCGTGAGGATGCTATCAGCCAGGATGAGAGCGTTGTCCATACATGGATCGTATCGCGCCTAGAGAACTTGTCGAGGAAATTCTCTGGGAACGTGTGCGAACGTTAGCGCCTACCGCTGGGGCACAAAAAGTAAGAAGGAAAGGAGCAAGCACCGATGTCCAACGGGGAAATCCTGGATGCACTCATCAAAGAAGGCAAAGAGCTGAAAGCACGCATCCAGAACTCATCTGACGCCGGGCACGTCCTGGGTAGCCGATTTATAGAACTGGGGAAGGCACTCTCCAGTGGCGGAAAGCTGCCGGACGATTTTCCATTCGAGTATTGCGATGTTGCCGGGGCACGGCAGATTATCAGGGACCTTCCCCGTCTGCGCGAGCAGATGCAAAACGTCGAAGCCCGGATCAAATCAAGAACGTCCCTCGACTAGCTCTTCACTTCCGGTAATAGACCTGAACCACGTCGCCGCCCTGCGGAATTGCTCCGCTCAGAAACGTCACCGTGGCGCCTGTCAGCGTGAAATCCACCCCGGCCTTCTGTAGCATCCCGTTCCGGAACACCTGCAAACTAGCCGAAGGGCTCGGTGTGCCGACCAGCAAGAATGTACCGTTCGATCCATCTACGGCTCCGGTCGGTGCCTCGGAATCGACGAACACCGGTCCACCGCCGCCTCCTCCGGTGCCGCACGCCCCGGAAGTCCCATCTACCTTCACGCAATCGCTCAGACTGCCGGACACGGCGTCAATTGCGCCGGAAGAATTGATCTTAGCGGCCCGCGGTCCGGCAAAAGCAGTACCCTTCACCGGTCGGGAATCCAACTCCGCCCGCAACCCCGAGACATCCGTAATCAGAATCGCCGAATTCCTCTGAGGCGATGTGCTGTTGCCGTCCAGCGGACCTTGAATCCGTATGTCCCGTAGCCGCAAACTCACAGTGCTCGGTTGTACCGCCCAATATTCGGTGAACGTCGAGCCGTTGCTGCTGAATCGAACCCGGTAAAATGCCGTCGGCGTGGCCGTCGTGGTGGGTGCCAGTTGCACCCGGACCACGCCGTACAGGATGCGCAGCGTAAGCGGCGGCACGGTCGTAGCCGAACCGTCGAACGTTTTCCATTCAATCAGTGCCGTCCCGTCGAACCGCATTCCGTCCGATTTATAGAGCACGTCGCTGATCAACGTCGGCGGCGCAGCGGCATCCGCCTTGGATACCCAAACCGCCAAGCCCATGGCCAGGGCCAAGAGTGCCCATCCCCATTGCCGCATCTATGGTTTCCCCCGCAATTCCGCTTGCGTCTCTAACCGCACCACGGCCTTTTCCAAGCTCCGGATCGCCTCCGCCAGCGAGTGAACCTCGGCCTTTTCTTCCACGCTCGCCTCAATGGCCTGCTGCACCTTCACGGAAAGAACGGCGTAAGAGGTGACAAAGCTAACCGCCAGCACGGCCACCGCCAGTGTGGTGCCGGGATCGACCCTCCAACGCGACTGCCGCTGTTCCTGCATCACATCCGCCGGGCTCATGCGGCCTTCTTCCGCGCCGATTGAGCAATTTCTTTCAACACCGGTCCAAACCGTTCCTTGATCCGGGCCAGCTCGCCCGGCGACTTTTCGGCCAGGCCGAGCACTTTCTTCATAACGATTCCTCGCCACTTCGCCTTCTCTTCCTCACTGCCAAGCTGGTAGACCTCCAGCGCCTCTGCCGTATTCAGCGCCGAGAACCGGCGCAACGAACTATCCTTGGCGCCATCGCGGATCGTCGCCATCAGCTCCTTCGGAGAGATCTTGCCGGCCGCCAGCGCTTCCTTCGCTTTCGCGGCCGCCGCGGGGTCATGCTTCTTCAGTCCCTGCACCAGCTCGCGGCGCAAGCTCTTCTTCTCAAAGCTTTCCTTCGTCTGCGCGCCCTGGGGCATTCGCGCTGCCAGCAGCTCGCTGAGCCGCTGCTCCGCCTTCGACTTGGTGATGTAGCTGGGGGCCGTGGTGATGCCAACGAACGGAAGCACCTGGTTCGTCGTGCCTTCTCCGCGCGATCGCGCGTCCCGCAGGTTGCCTACCGCGAACGGCATGAATTGTTTGGCGATATGTTTCGCCACATCCAGAGCCTGCCGGTAAACCGGGTCCTTCGCGCTTCGGATCTCCACATTGCGCCAGTCGTGATTGGCCATCAATTCGTAAGTGGACCGCAACAGGGGATTCAGCTTGTTGGCCGCGGCCTGGCCCGGATGTTCGCTCCAGTGATAGATGTCCTTCATGTAGCTCGGGAAGGAGATTCTTTGCGGTGTGCCATCCGCATTGAAGTTGCCATTCTTCGGGAAGAAATAGTCGCGATCGTCTTCCGGCTTCTTCCCCGTCGCCAGATACGTCACCATCGCTCCCAGCAATCCGGTCATCAGCGGCAATGCGAGCGAGTACGCCATCTTGTGCGTAAAGCCGGCATCGCTTCGGCCACGCTCAACGCCCGGATCTCCGCCGTCGCCGCCGCCCCTGTCTCCACCGCGTCCGCCGCCGCCGCCTCCGGCCAGCGTCGTTCCGCCTTTCGCCGCCGCTTTGACCCAGTCGCGTGCGCCGCCGCCCAGCTCGTAGAATGTGCCGAGGTTCCAGCCGAGCGACTGGACTGACACCATCGCCAGGTCCTTCGCGGTCTTGTGCCAGAAGAGGTTGTCATAGACCATCTGCCCCATCCGGTTATCCACCGAATCCCAGGCATTTGCCATCGCCCGCCGTTTTTCTTCCCGGCTCGCGTCCGGGCCCAGACGTTCCAGTTCAAACGCCGCCATGTCGGCGAACACGCCGAGCTTCTGCCGGGGCACCAGCCATTCCATGATGGGAATCGCTATCGCTTCGCTCACGGTGCCGGGAAGATTCAACGCGATCGCGCCAACGTTCCCTTTGCGCCAGGCGTCAGTGATCCGCTGCCCGAACTTGGTCCGGTACCGTTCCTCCATCTTCACGCGGCCGCCGCCCTGCGTGATCGCCTCCGCATACTTGGCCAGCTCCGGATCTTGGATAACATCGGAGAGATAGGCCGCACGAACTTTATGTCCCTTGATGACATTCGCAATTGGACTGGCGGGTACCATGGCCAGGTGTTTGAACGCCTGGAGCGGATTCCCCTCCGCGGCGTGCTTGAGCGCGATCGCGAGCTTCGAAGTCGCCGCATCGTAGCTGGTGAACCCCAGGTGATACGCCGAGAACCCAAGCGAAAATTGCAGCATGGTGTTCGCCGAGCCGCGCAACACCCGGTACCATGCCTTCCCATTCAAACCTGGACTGAGGAAGTTCGCCACCAGGTGCGCAGCGGGCTCGGGCATGTAGTAGTGCCCACGGATGAGCAGTCCGCCCGTGTCG
>JBBROT010000338.1:0-4434 GCA_038229155.1 Bryobacterales bacterium
CTATTTGCCACTGACGGTCCTTATGAAGATCTCTTCGAGCGAACTGTTCACGCGTCCGAACTTCTCTATTGTGCAACCTTCGCGGCGCAGCAGGTCCACCGCATGGTTGGCTTGATCGCGGTCATCGAAGAGCACGCCCGCGGTGCCATTCACGTGCGAGAAGCTCTTGGCCGCCGCGCGCAAATCATTTTCCAGGCGCTCCGGAACGGCCTCGGCCTCCACGCGATAGCCGCTGCCGGCAGTGAGTTCAGCCACGGTACCTTCGAGCGCGACCTTGCCACCGTGGATGATGGCGACATCGCGGCAGAACGTTTCCACTTCCACCAGCAGGTGCGAATTGAGAAAGATGGTGACGCCCTTCTGTTGCAGCTCTTCCAGAATGTCGCGGATTTGGCGGCGGCCCACGGGGTCGACACCATCGGAGGGCTCATCGAGCACCAGAAGTTCCGGTTCATGTATCAAGGCTTGAGCCAAACCAACGCGCTGCAGCATGCCTTTCGAATATTTGCCGAGCCGCGTGCCGCCCCACTGCGCGAGACCCACTTTCTCTAGCAGTTCCGGAATGCGGCGCCTGCGGCTGGCACCATCCATGCCGCTCAGAGCACCATAGAAATCCAGCATGCCCACGCCGGTCATGTAAGTAGGAAAGCGATGATTTTCGGGCAGGTAGCCGATTCTCTGGCGCGCCCGCCGCAACCGCGTATCTTCACCGAACACCTTCGCCATACCGGAGGTGGGGTGCGCGCAGGAGAGCAGCATCTTCACGAAGGTGGTCTTCCCCGCCCCATTCGGCCCCAGCAGACCGAAGGTGGTGCCGCGAGCGACACGCAGCGAAATTCCATCCACGGCCAGAAAGGGCTTGCCGCGCCAGCCGCGCGAGAAACTTTTGGTGAGACCGAGGGTCTCGATTGCGTAATCAGCAGTCATGAGCGGCTATAAGTCAGAAACGAATGTACAGGACGTGGAGTTCATTCGTATTATCAACCCTCATGTCATGACTCGTATTATGAACAGATGCGTATCGACGCCCACCAGCACTTCTGGCAATTGTCCAAATTCGATTATGCCTGGATGCCGGAAGGCGAAAACGTGCTGCGGCGCGATTACCTTCCGCCGGATTTGGGTCCGATTCTGGAAGAACACCGCTTCGATGGCTGCATTGCGGTGCAGGCGACGACGGACGCGGGCGAGGCGCAATGGCTGCTGGGTCTTGCCGCGCAGTATCCGTTCGTGAAAGGCGCGGTGGTCTGGACAGATTTGACAGGCGAGCGGTTACCGCATGAGCTAGACACGTTGCAGCGCGGCGCCAAATTTCGCGGAGTGCGGCATCCCGTTCACGACGAGGAAGACGCGCGGTGGCTGCTTCGGGATGACGTGCTTTCCGGCTTGGCTGAACTGGCCCGGAGAGACATTCCCTACGATTTACTATTGCGCCCCATTCACTTGCCGCTGGTGCCGCTGGTGGCGGAACGCGTTCCCGGTCTGCGCATGGCGATCGATCATTTGGCCAAGCCTTACATTGCGGATCATCTGGTAGAGGGCTGGGCGGAAGATCTAGCGGAGGCCGCGAAACTGCCGCAGGTTTATTGCAAGCTCAGCGGCATGATCACAGAAGCAAGTCCGCAAGATTGGAAGGCCGCCGACCTTCAGCCCTACATCGCTCATGCGCTTTCAGTCTTCGGCCCGGAACGATGCATGTTCGGAAGCGATTGGCCGGTGTGCCGCCTGGCGGGAAGCTGGAAACAAGTGCTGGCTGCTTTTACGCAAGCATGCGGACCGCTGCCGCAGAGCGTGCGCGACCAACTGTTGGGTGAGACGGCGATGCGTTTCTACGGACTGTGATTATTTCTCGACCGGTACGCTCTGCGCGCTTTCTATTCCAGATTTGCTGAGCGAGCTTACCGCGTAACGGTAGCGGCGGCCCACTTCAATCTTGCGATCACTATAGCTGGGACTTGCGCCGATATCGGCGATGGGCATGCCATCGCGATAAATGCGATAGCCCGCCAAGTTCGAATCGGTGACGCGATCCCACGCGAGTTCGGCGCTCGCGGGGCCAAGAACGACGCTCAAATTCGCCGGCACGGAGGGCGGGAACGCATCGAGCGGCTTGATACTGACAGCTTCCGTCATGTCGCTTTCGGCCGGGGCGGCGACGGCCTGTACCGCATATTTATAAGTGCTGCCGAATTGCGCGGATTCATCTGTATACGTCCGCGCGTCGGCGGTGCACAGGCGGATGAGAGCCTTATCGTCAGGCCCTTGCCGGAAAACCACAAACCTGCGTTCAGCGCTGCGCCAGGTAAGCCGGACGCCTCTTGGCACGGCCTCGGCATGTAATTCCCGCGGCTGCGGAAGCGCGGTCGCCACGTTCAGATCCACCACGTTCGACCAGCCGGCATCCCGCCCACGATCGTTCTGAACTTTCACGGCCACCTTAATGCTCTGCGCGTAAAATGGCGTCGCGTCCAGTTCCAGATGCGCAGCCGGGCCGGTGGTACGGACGCGCTGCTTGCGATCGCCGACATGAAGTTCCAGGTACGGTTCGCCTTTCAGATCCAGATTGTCGGTCGATTTTTGGGGACCGGTGAAATCGATGATCAGTTTCGAGCCACGTTCCACGGCAGTAAGGTCGCCGATCGCCATGGGAATCTGAAGGCTGGGCGGCTGAGGATCGCCCTGATAACCGCACCCGCCAAGCACAAACGCAACAACAGCCCACCCGCGGCGCATTTACAGAATGTACCTGCTAAGGTCTTGATCCTTCACGATGTCGGCAAGCTGTTTTCTTACATACGCCGCATCCACCTTGACGATTTTCTTCTTCAGATCTGGCCCTTCGAACGAGATTTCTTCAAGGAGCTTTTCCATGATGGTATGCAGCCGGCGTGCGCCGATGTTTTCAGCGCTCTCATTCACGCGGGCGGCGAAGCGGGCCACTTCCTCCAGCGCATCGTCGGTCAGCGTAAGCTTGATGCCTTCCGTGTCGAGCAGCGCGATGTACTGCTTCGAGAGCGCGTTCTTGGGCTCTTTCAGAATTCTGACAAAATCCTCCACCGTGAGCGATTTCAGTTCCACGCGGATGGGAAATCGCCCTTGCAACTCAGGGATCATGTCGGAGGGTTTCGAGACATGAAACGCGCCCGCCGCAATGAACAAAATGTGATCCGTGCGAACGAAGCCATGGCGGGTATTGACGGTGGTGCCTTCCACAATGGGGAGGATATCGCGCTGCACGCCTTCGCGGCTGACGTCGGGCCCGTGGCCCCCTTCACGGCCCGCAATCTTATCGATCTCGTCCAGAAAAATGATGCCGCTCGATTCCACGCGATCGAGCGCCAGGCGCGTGACATGGTCCATATCGATCAGCTTGTCTTCTTCTTCCTGAATCAGGCTGTCGAGCGCATCGGCGACACGCATGTTGCGTTTGCGGGAGCGGTTGGCGAATAGCGGCGCGAGCATCTCCTTGATGTTCATGCCCATCTCGTCCATGTTCGAGGAAGCCGCAATTTCAAAACTGGGCTGGCGATCTTTGATTTCGAGCTCCACCATGCGCTCATCCAGCTTGCCGTCGCGCAGGCGTTCGCGCAGTTTTTCGCGGCTCTTATCGTTCAAATCGGCGGCGTCGGGCGGGGGCGGCATTAGCAGATCCAGCAGGCGCTCTTCGGCCACGGCTTCTGCAGTATCGGAGACCTCTTCCAGGCGCTCCTCACGAACCATGTCGATGGCGATGTCCACCAGATCGCGCACCATGGATTCCACATCGCGGCCCACATAACCCACTTCGGTGAACTTGCTGGCTTCCACTTTGATGAAGGGCGAATTGGCCAGTTTGGCTAGCCGGCGAGCCAACTCCGTCTTGCCGACACCAGTGGGCCCGATCATCAGAATATTCTTCGGCATCACCTCTTCGGCCATTTCAGGCGAGAGCTTCTGGCGCCGGATGCGGTTGCGGAGAGCGATGGCGACGGCGCGTTTGGCGTCCGGCTGCCCGATGACATGCTTATCGAGTTCGGCGACAATTTCGCGCGGCGTCAGTTCGTCCAGAGCGGGCTCACCGTTGACGGAATTGTTGGGGAGATAGATGACCATAGCCTAAGAGAGCTCCTCCACAGAGATCTGGTCATTGGTGTAGATGCAGATTTTTGCGGCGATGGCCATGGATTGATCCACAATCTGGCGCGCGGATAGCTTGGTGCTGTGCAGAAGGGCTGTAGCGGCGGAGACGGCGAAGGGTCCGCCGGAACCGATGGCGGCAAGCGATTCGTCAGGTTCGATGACGTCGCCATTGCCGCTGAGGATGAAGATGTTTTTCACATCGGCCACCAGCAGGAGCGCTTCCAGATGCCGGAGAATCTTATCGGTGCGCCACTCCTTAGCCATTTCCACCACACTGCGCGGCAGATTGCCGTTGAACTGTTCCAGCTTGGCTTC
>JBBROT010000339.1:0-4422 GCA_038229155.1 Bryobacterales bacterium
CCTGGGGAGCGATGGCGCGGAGTTCGGGCGAGCCAAAGATCATAGTTGCCAGGCGTATCACTTCGAATGCGCGCGTGGTTCTGGCTCTCTGCTGATACCCGGGCAGGTAAGACGTTGCCTCCAATGGGACGGGCGGCTGCAGCTTGAATTTCGCCGTGGTCCGGTGAGCGAGCACCGGGTTGGCGATAGGTGCTGTGGTGAAAGGCGCGAAGGCCGGCGCGGCGGCCGCTTTCAACGCGACGGGCGAAGTGGGAGGTATCGGTGGACCACTCCAGGGAAGAGCGGCGGAAAGTGGTGGATCTTGGGGTTTGAGCTCTGCCGGTTCCACGCGCGGGTCCCAGACCGGCGGCGTGGGCTCCGCCTTGAAAGGGATGCTTTCCAGGAGAGAGACGAGTTGAGCGGGCGACGCCGAAGCCGGTTTGGTTGTCCCCAATATAAAAGGAGCAGCGGGCGGCGGGGGCGCCTCCATCGGTACCGCCGGGATCATGCGGGATGGCGCCGCTTCCTTTACCTCGTTCCAGCGGGTGGAAGACCCGGCGGTGGGTCCGGTCTCGAATGAGGCGCGGCTCTTCTTGCTGTTCGCCAACCCCAGCGGCATCGTCAGGGGATTCAGCGAGGATCCACTTCCCCGCGGTTCGTCGGGTTTGGACTGGGCCGCGATCAACCGTGTGAGCGCGAGCCGGTTATATTCTTCGTGGTAGCTCTGTTTATGAGCGTCGGAGCAAAATTCACCGCTACCGGTGAGCCTTCGGAGCAAGGCGAGTTGCTTGCCGCAATAGAGGCATCTCATAGTATCTTCATCGGCTTTCTCGCGTGAAGACCTTAGAGTAAAATTGAAGAGAGTTGTATTTTCATGGAGTCCCGTTGCAAATATACCTTGGGCGCGGTTGTGGAAATTAATGTCTTTTACTTGGTTGACCTAAAGTTTCTTGCCAAATAGACGATCATACCTCCAGGAGAACGTATGACTAAACACGATGTTCTGAAGACTCATTTGGAAGCGCTACGGAATGCAATCCCCGAACTTCGTGGGGTGTTGCTGGCCTCGAACGAAGGCTTGCCAGTGGCGCATTCCCTTTCGAATGCCACGGACCCGAACCGCGTCGCCGCGATGGCCGCCGCCGCTACCAGCCTGGGGAAGCGTATCAGCGACAGCATGGCCACGGGACAACTGGCCGAAGTCAGCATCCGCGGAGAAGAGGGAATGCTGTTCGTCTATGCGGTTGGCGCGAAGGCAGTTCTGGCGGTGATGGGTCCCATGGGCTCCAACGCCGGATTGATTCACCTGGAAGCGCGCGCCACGGCGAAAGAAATTAGTGAACTCTTCTAGAACTTTACTTCGAGATGATTTCGTCTTTCTCGACTTTTCCATCGCGGACATGGATGACCCGGTGGGCGTGGAGCGCAATATCATGCTCATGGGTTACCAGGACGATGGTGTTGCCTTGTTGGTAGAGCCGTTCAAACAAAGCCATGATCTCGTTTCCGGTGGCAGTGTCCAGCGCACCGGTGGGTTCGTCGGCCAGTAGGATGGATGGATTGTTGACCAGGGCCCGGGCGATGGCGACGCGCTGCCGTTGTCCGCCGGACAACTCACTGGGCTTGTGCAACATGCGGGCTTCGAGATCGACGGAGCGCAACGCGGATTTGGCCTTTTCCATGCGCACATCGGAGGAGAGACCGGCATAAATCAGCGGGAGTTCCACGTTGTGTAGAGCTGTAGCGCGAGCCAGAAGATTGAATGTCTGAAAAACGAAGCCAATCTCTTTGTTCCGAATTCGGGCCAGGTCGTCATCGGTCATCTCGCTCACGAGATTGCCGTTCAGGTAGTAATTGCCCTTGGTTGGGGTGTCAAGGCAGCCGATCAGGTTCATCAGGGTTGACTTGCCGGAACCGGAGGGGCCCATGATGGCGACATACTCGCCGCGCTTGATTTCAATATCGACGCCTGATACGGCGTGGATTTCCTGATCGCCCATCACGTACGTCTTCCAAAGATCGTATGTACGAATGACGATTCCGTCGCGCTTGAGTTGTTCGCCGCGGGCGACGAGATCCTGAGTCGCTGTTGCCATATTTTAGCTTTGAACCTTTACAGGGGCTTTGTTATCCACTTTCACTTTGGCTTCGTTTTTCAGAGTCCGGATCACCTTATAGCTGCCGGTGATAATTTGATCGCCATCTTGCAAGCCTTTCAGGACCTCGATGTCCGTTGCCCCCGTGATGCCGGTTTCTACTTTTTCGAAGGTGGCCTTGCCGTCCCGGATGACGAACACGCCTTGCAGTTCTTCCTTCTTGGCCTTCTCGGCAACCGGATCGAGCATCGGTTGGGCATCCCGCTTCTCGCCCTTTGGTGCCTGCTCCAGATCGCCTTTCTGGCGCACGGTCAAGGCCTGAATCGGAATCGTCAAAGTCTTTTGGCGGGTCGCGGTGATGATCTTTCCCGTACAGGAAAGGCCAGGACGAATTTCGCCGGGCGGATTATCGAGCGCGACGACCACTTTAAAATCCTTGGCTTCCTGACTGGAGACCGCACTTTGGGACGCGGCAACCCCGGTAGAACGAAGAATTGCAGTGTTACCGATCTCTATGACATGACCTTTAAACGTCCGGTTCGGAATGGCGTCAATGGTGACATCGGCTATCTGATCCAGTTTGACATTCACGATGTCGGTCTCATCCACTTTCACCTCGGCGGTGATCAGCGACATGTCCGCGACGGTCATGATAGTGCTGCCCGGGCTACTCTGAATTCCCTGCACCACGGTTTCGCCAACCCGCACTGGCAAATTGGTGACGATGCCGTCCAGAGGCGCCACCACTAAGTGTTTATCCAGAACGTCGACGATGCGCGTCAGGCCGGCCTGGGCCTGGGTGACGCGCCGCTGAGCGGACGTAACCTGTTGGCGGGATTGAGCTTCCTGATCCTGCGCCTGGGCTACTCGGGTTGCCGCTTCGGTGACTGCGGCCCGCGCGGTATCGTATTCAGCTTTCTTCTGATCGTAGTCCTGACGGGCGACCAGCTTATCTTTGAGCAGGAGCGCGGCACGGTCGAGGTTTATTTTGGTCCGCTCCAGTTCAAACTTGGATCGTTCCACCCCCGCTTCGGCGGTCTTGATCGCATCCGCCAGGGCTTGCATACCGGATTCCGCCGCGGCCGAATCGGACAGAGAAGTGTTGATGGCGGCCTTCTGCGCCTGAACATCGGCACCCGCCTGGGTGGATTCGATTTTCGCCACTACCTGGCCCTTGCGAACGTGATCCCCCTCTTTTACAAGAATTTGCGTAATAGGGCCCATGGCGTTGGCGCCCAGATTAATGTAATTGCGAGGCTTGATCTCGCCGGAGGCGGTTACTACGGCCGTCAAATCCTGCCGAACTACTCGACCGGTCTGTACAGTGACGATCCCGCGTTCGTTGAACTTCATGCTGGCGAATACACCACCAGTCACCAGTAATACAAGGAACACACCAATTACTATTTTCCATTTACGCTTCACAAACTGGATCTCCCGTTCGATACAGACGCAGCAGTCTCTGGGTTTGTTCGGTTTATGTTATGGTATCACGCGGTAATTTACGCCCAAACGTCGTCACTTCTTGAGCCAGGTTACCTTTTGGGGCGCGCCGTGCTCACAAGCGATGGTGTCCGTGACACCAGAAGAAATCAAGGCGCAGGCGTTGGAGGAGGCCGTCCTGAGAGCGTGTTCTTCGGTGTCGGCGGAGGCGATCCGGCATTGGGTCCGGCCGTTGAAAGCCATGCACACTTCTACCCGATACTGGGCCAGATTCATGGTGGAATAAATGAGCACGCCTAACACCGCGAGGACAAAAGCGATCCCCACAACCACGGGTTTCTTCACGCGCCGGCCTCGATGAAGAAGTTCCCCATGCGGCGAAACTTGTTATAGCGATCGTCCACGAGTTGCGCGGGAGAGAGCGGTGCGAGTTCGGCTAAGGCCAGGCGCAGCGGTTCCTTCAGCAATTCCGCTGCCTCGTCGGGATTTTCCTGCGCGCCGCCCGGCGGTTCGGGCACGATGCCATCGACCAACCCGAGTTGAAGCAGGTCAGGAGCGGTTAGTTTGAGGGCGCGGGCAGCCTCAGGTGCCTTTCCGGAATCCCTGTAGATGATGGCGGCGCAGGCTTCCGGAGAAATCACGCTGTAATAGGCATTTTCGAAAATGAAGACGCGATTGGCGATTCCCATCCCGAGTGCGCCGCCGCTGCCCCCTTCCCCGATGACGAAGGCGATGATGGGCACTTGTAGGCGAGCCATTTCGCGGAGGTTGTAGGCGATGGCTTCGCCTTGGCCGCGCTCCTCCGCATCGATCCCGGGATAGGCGCCCTGGGTGTCGATGAAGGTGATCACCGGCCGGCGAAACTTAGCAGCTAACTGCATGAGCCTGAGAGCTTTACGGTAGC
>JBBROT010000340.1:0-4392 GCA_038229155.1 Bryobacterales bacterium
GCGCCAGCGTGAACGCGCCATGAATGAGATGCTGGCGGAAGGCAGTCAGCCTGCGCCGCTCGATCCCGCGGGCTCATTGCGCGATGCGGATATGGGCGCGTATTACACATGGCTGAACCAGCAGCGGCTTTCCGGTGCCCACGATTCTGGCTTCCTGGTCTGGTTCGAAAATCACTCCGAAGCGTTCCTCGCGGCGCCCGGCGTAGACACCGGCAAGCAAGCGGGCAGCCCGGTTGAGCTTACCGCTCTCCTGAGCCGCCTGGGCGTCTAACTACTTCTTCGGAAATTTTCGGTCGAGCGCCAGATTCAAGGCCAGCACATTCACGCGCGGTTCACCTAAGAAGCCAAGGTCCCGGCCTTCCGTATGTTCCGCAATTGTCTGATTAGCCTGTTCAGTGGTCACGCCGCGAGCCTGCGCCACGCGGGCCGCCTGCGCCGCCGCGAACGCCGGTGAAATGTGCGGGTCGAGGCCACTGGCCGATGTCGTCAGCGCATCCGCGGGAATGTCGCCGGTAAACTGCGGGTTCTCCTTTTTGAACTTGGCGACGTCGCCTTTCACGCGGTCAATCAGCTTCTGGTTGGTCGGGCCAAGATTGGTGCCGCCGGAGTTCGAGGCGTCGTATCCATCGGACCCCGCCGCCGAAAGGCGCGGATGAAAATACTCCGGCTTCGCAAAATTCTGCCCCAGCAGTGACGACCCCACCACATGGCCGTTCACTGAAACCAGGCTGCCGTTCGCCTGCTTGTTGAACAGCAACTGGCACATGCCGGTTACTACGCCGGGATAGATCACGCCGGTCAGTATCGTAAAGAAGATCGTAATGCGAAACGCGGGAGCGATTTGTGTCCACATAAATTTTGTCCTTTAAGCCAAGTGCAGATGATAGAGGATCTGATCGAGAATCCAGATGCCCGGGAAAGGCGCAATCAAGCCGCCCACGCCATAGACCAGCAGGTTGCGGCGCAACAGTTCAGCCGCGCCCTGAGGCCGGTATTTCACGCCGTTCAGAGCCAGCGGTACCAGCGCAATAATAATCAGCGCGTTGAAGATCACCGCGGAAAGCACAGCGCTTTGCGGCGAATGCAGGTTCATGATATTCAGGTGCCCCAGCGCGGGATACGTCACCATAAACATCGCCGGAATGATGGCGAAATATTTCGCCACATCGTTCGCAATGGAAAACGTGGTGAGCGCGCCGCGCGTGATCAGCAACTGCTTGCCGATGGCCACCACCTCAATCAGCTTCGTCGGGTTGCTGTCCAGATCCACCATGTTGCCGGCTTCTTTGGCCGCCATGGTTCCAGTGTTCATCGCAAGCCCCACATCGGCCTGCGCCAGCGCGGGAGCATCGTTCGTACCATCTCCCGTCATGGCCACCAAGCGGCCTTCCGCCTGCTCTTTTCTGATGTAAGCCAGCTTATCGGCGGGTGTTGCCTGCGCCAGAAAATCATCCACGCCGGCTTCTTCCGCAATCGCCGCCGCAGTCAACGGATTGTCGCCCGTGATCATGACGGACCGTATGCCCATGGCGCGCAATTGGCCGATACGCTCCTTCATGCCGCCCTTCACCACGTCCTTCAGATGAATCACGCCCAGGAGTTTGCGCCCATCGGCCACTGCCAGCGGCGTACCGCCAGAGCGTGAGATGCGGTCCGAAAGATCGCGGAAGTTCGCCGGAATCGTGCCGCCCTGTTCTTCCACGAAAGAGATCACAGCCTCGGTAGCGCCTTTGCGCAACTTGCGTCCGTCCAAGTCTACGCCGCTCATTCGCGTGTAGGCCGAAAACGGAATGAACTGCGCTTCCTTCTCCGAAACTTCACGGCCACGCAGCCCGTACTTTTCCTTCGCCAACACCACTACGGAGCGGCCTTCCGGCGTCTCATCGGCCAGGCTCGAAAGCTGGGCCGCATCGGCCAGTTCCTCCGGCGTGACGCCCTCGGCAGCCAGGAACTCCACCGCTTGCCGGTTGCCCAGCGTGATGGTGCCGGTCTTATCCAGAAGCAATGTATTCACATCGCCCGACGCTTCGACAGCCTTGCCGCTCATGGCCAGCACGTTATGCTGCATCACGCGATCCATGCCCGCAATTCCAATGGCGCTCAACAGGCCGCCGATGGTGGTGGGGATCAAACAAACCAGCAGTGAAACCAGCACCGCAACAGAAGGAATGGTCCCCACGCCCGTTGACGCAATGCTGTATGCGGAGAACGGTTGCAGCGTCACCACAGCCAGCAGGAAGATCAGCGTCAAGCCCGCGATCAGAATATTCAGCGCAATTTCGTTCGGTGTCTTCTGCCGCTCCGCCCCTTCCACCAGCGCGATCATGCGGTCCAGGAAAGTCTCACCCGGGTTCGACGTGATCTTGATCTTGATCTGGTCAGAGAGTACACGCGTGCCGCCCGTGACGGCGCTACGGTCGCCACCCGATTCGCGAATCACCGGCGCACTCTCACCCGTAATCACCGATTCGTCGATAGTAGCGATGCCGTCGATCACTTCACCGTCGCCGGGAATGATGTCGCCCGCCTCGCACATCACCACATCGCCGGATCGAAGCTGCGAAGAGGCAACGGTTTCCACTTTGCCGTTGCTCTGCAGGCGCTTGGCAATGGAATCCGTCTTGGTCTTGCGCAGGTTGTCGGCTTGCGCTTTGCCGCGCGCCTCCGCCATCGCTTCCGCGAAGTTGGCGAACAGCACCGTGAACCAGAGCCAGAGCGCAATCTGAAAGGTGAAGCCCAGATCTTTCGCGCCGGTCATAGCGTCCCGCACCAGATAGGTGGTGGTGACCAGCGCGCCCACTTCCACCACGAACATCACGGGGTTCTTGGCCAGCGTTGCCGGGTTCAGTTTGATGAACGAATCTTTGAGCGCTCGTTTCACAATTTCCGGATCGAACAGCGGGCGCGCGTGCGCCAGCCTTTTGGGAATGAGTGAAGTAGGGTCGCCCGCGGAAGGATTCGATGCGGGGCCAGTCATAGTTGTCGCCATTGTCTTGTTAGCTCCAGATACCGTTCGGCATGACCAGGAAGGAGAACAGCTTGCCCTCATGCAAAAGGAAGTGCTCCACAATCGGTCCCAGTGAAAGCGCGGGGAAGAACGTGAGCGCGCCCACAATCACCACCGTGCCCACCACCAGACCCACAAACAGCGGCCCATGCGTGGGGAAGGTGCCGCTTGTGGCCGCCACCTTTTTCTTAGCCGCCAGACTGCCCGCCACAGCGAGCAGCGGAAGCAGGAACAGGAACCGGCCAATCAGCATCGCCAGGCCCAACGTTGCGTTGTACCAGGGCGTATTAGCGCTGATGCCCCCGAACGCGCTTCCGTTGTTGCCCGTCGCGCTGGTATAGGCGTAGAGAATTTCGCTGAAGCCGTGCGGACCGCTATTATTCAGGTGAGCCGTGGGCGGCACGCTTGCGGTGGGCGCGGGCTTCGGCGTTCCTGCCACGGGATTTACATACTGGCTCTTATCCCAATCGAAGTGGATCACGGAAGAGGCCGCGCTGAAGATCAGAATGCTGGCGGCCGTTGCAATCAAGGCCAGCATCGCCATCTTCACCTCCTTCGCTTCAATCTTCTTGCCCAAATATTCCGGCGTGCGGCCCACCATCAGGCCAGCTATAAACACCGCCAGAATCGCGTAGAGCAAGATGCCGTATAAACCGGCGCCCACGCCTCCGAAAATCACTTCGCCCGTCTGGATATTGAAGAGCGGCACTAGGCCGCCCAGAGGCGTGAAGCTATCGTGCCAGCTATTGATGGCACCGCAGCTTGCGTCCGTCGTGATCACCGCGAACAGCGAGGAGTTCGTAATGCCAAACCGCACCTCCTTGCCTTCCATGTTGCCGCCAGGCTGCGCTCCAGTGGCGCTCGCTTGGATTCCCATGGCCGCAAGCTGCGGGTTCCCTGCTTGTTCGGCGGGGTATATTACGAACACGCCTACCAGGAACATCACGCTGCACGCGGCAAAAATGGCCCACCCCTGCCTTGTATCTCCCACCATCTTTCCGAATGTATAAGTCAGGCCGGCGGGAATGCAGAAGATCATGATCATCTGCACAAAATTCGTCAGCGGCGTGGGGTTTTCAAAAGGGTGCGCGGAGTTGGCGTTGAAGAAGCCGCCCCCATTGGTGCCCACCATTTTGATGGCTTCCTGCGATGCAACAGGCCCCTGCGCGATGGTCTGCGTGGCGCCCTCAACAGTCTTCACCTGGTCGTAAGGCTTCACGTTTTGAATCACGCCCTGCGAACACAAAAAGAGCGCCCCCACAATGGCCAGCGGCAGGAACAGATACAGCGTTCCGCGCGTAAGATCCACCCAGAAATTTCCGATGCTCTTCGATTGTTGACGCGCGAAACCGCGCACCAGCGCAATCGCGATCGCAACACCCGCC
>JBBROT010000341.1:0-4343 GCA_038229155.1 Bryobacterales bacterium
AATAGTTCTGGAAGGTAATGGTGGCGAGCGTCTGATTCTCGCGCTCGATCTTGACTTTCTCCTTCGCTTCAACCGCCTGGTGCAATCCATCGCTCCAGCGGCGGCCGGGCATCAAGCGTCCGGTGAACTCATCGACGATGATGACTTCGCCGTCTTTGACAACGTAATCCTTGTCGTTGTGAAACAGCACGTGCGCTTTCAGAGACTGCTGAACATTGTGATTCCACTCGATGTATTCCGGCTCGTACAGATTGGGAATGTTCAGCAGCTTTTCCAGCTTGAGCACGCCTTCTTCGGTAAGCGCGACGGAACGATGCTTCTCATCGACCGTGAAATCTCCGGTGGTATATTTTTCGCCCGGTTCCTTGCCTTCGATCACTTCGCCGCGAATCAGGCTGGGGATGATGCTGTTGACCTTGTAGTACTTGTCGGTGGATTGTTCGGAAGGCCCTGAAATGATGAGCGGCGTGCGGGCTTCGTCGATAAGAATGGAATCCACTTCATCGACGATGGCGAAGTTGTGCCCGCGTTGCACACAGTTGCCGAGCTGGAACTTCATGTTGTCGCGGAGGTAATCGAAGCCGAATTCGTTATTTGTGCCGTAGGTGATTTCGGCCCCGTACGATTCGCGGCGCTCCTGATCGGACAGGTCATGAACGATGATTCCCGTGGTCAGGCCCAGGAAGCGATAGAGGCGGCCCATCCATTCGGCGTCACGCTTGGCAAGGTAATCGTTAACGGTCACCACGTGAACGCCCAGGCCGCCGAGCGCGTTCAGATAGGTGGGCAGCGTCGCCACCAGCGTCTTGCCTTCGCCGGTTTTCATTTCGGCGATTTTGCCTTTGTGCAGCACCATGCCGCCGATCAATTGAACATCGAAGTGGCGCATGTTGAGGACGCGCCGCCCGGCTTCGCGGCACACGGCGAAGGCTTCGAGCTCGATATCGTCTAGGGTTGCGCCTTGCGTTAATTTTTCTTTGAAACCAATGGTGCGGGCGGCCAGATCGATATCGGAGAGTTCACGAAGTGAAGGTTCAAAGGCGTTAATAGCGGCGACGGCGGGTTGAAGCGCCTTGATTTCTCGCTCAGTCTTGGTGCCAAAAATTTTGGCGAGGATGGGATCGATCATGACGGATGCTTCTCTATTTTAGCGCGGGGCTTACTCGAATCGCGCATTTACGCGCTCGATCTACTTGTACTATATAAAGTACGGTCGTGGTTTCCTATGAGAGACAGCCCACCACCTCGAAAGATCCCGTTGATCTTTCTTCGAACCAGGACAGGCAAAGAACCGGTGCGGGAATGGCTGCAAGGACTACCAGAAGCGGAGCGGCACGCAATAGGGCGCGATCTACTGCGGGCGAAATGGCGCTGGCCGGTGGGCATGCCGCTGTGCCGTCCCATGGGAAACGGTCTCCTGGAAATCCGGACAGACCTGCCGACGAGGCGCACGGCACGGGTATTAATTTGCCTATACGGCGAGCATCTTGTGCCCCTGCATGGTTTCATCAAGAAGACTCGCACGACGCCAGAAGGCGATCTGGATATTGCGCGAAAGCGCTTGAAGGAGTTGAGCGATGAGTAAGAACAATTTAGGTTCAAGCATCGATGAATTCTTAAAAGACGAAGGAATCTTCGAAGAAGCGCAAGCACAAGCAGTTAAGGAGGTTGTGGCGTGGCAAATCTCGCAGGCCATGAAGGAGCAGAAGATCTCGAAAACCCGAATGGCGGTCCTCCTCAAGACGAGCCGTACACAGGTGGATCGGCTACTGAGCGGAGACGGGGATATCACATTGTCGAGTTTGCAGCGAGCAGCGGCCATTGTGGGACGCCGCGTCACTATCGAACTTGTATAACGTTTAGCCCCCCAAAAATTACTGCGGGATGGGGCGGCCCATCTGCTTGTAGATGCCTTCGATGGTGGTGATATTTTCCTGCGCTTTTTTGTTTTGCGGATCGTATTTTAAAGTCTCGCGATAGGCGCGAAGGGCTGTGGTATAGCGCACGCGGGGCGGCGCGGAATCGTCATTCATGAAGGCGTCGGCCTTGGCGAGGTTGGCTTGGGCGAGCGCCGTTTTCACTTCCGGCTTGGGCTTGGCTTTGTAGCTTCCTTCCAGTTCCGCGATGGCTTCATCATATTTCTTCGCGGCCATTTTCTTGTGGGCGGACTCTACCACCGGATCGGCGGCCAAAAGAAAGAGAGAAAAGGCGGGTAAAAGCAGCAGGTTTCGAACGCGCATGTTTGCTTGGATTATACACAAAGGCCTTCTACACGATAGACTAGAGAATACACGGTTGCTTATGAAAAAAACCTATTCCCAGATGACGCCCGCCGAGCGGTTGACGGATCGGATCTCCAAGAACCGTGAGATCGATGAACGCGTGAAGAATGCGCCCCCTGTGATAAAGCGGTCGGCAAAGAACGCGAAACAGATTGGCGGCTCCGATGTGCTGGATGAATTTCAGCGAATTAAACGGAAAGACGGAATCGACGCGGCTTCGGAATTTTTGGAACAGCGGCATTCGACGGAAAAGTCGTAGCGGAAGTCCAGAGCGCAATCGCGGCATAGGCCCGGAATGGACGCCAGCGTTCGGCGTACTTGAGCAGGGCGCGTTCGGTGAGTACGGTGCCGGGAACAGCGGTCCTTCTGAGAATCAAGTCTCCCGCGGGAAAGGCGTCGGGGTCGCGCCCGCGCGCATGCCGATGTATTCGGCGGTCCAGGGACCGATGCCGGAGATGGCGCGCAACCGGTCATAAGAGTAAGTGAAACCGCCGCTCTGTGTGGCTTCCGCAAAAGCTTGCAGAGTTCTTACGCGGCTGGGCAGAATGCCTAACCCTTCGAGCGATCCGGTGGCGAGCATGGCGGGGCGATATCCATGCGGGCACGAAGGCGCCCGGCCAGAGTTCGCGCGGCGGCGACACTGATCTGTTGCCCTAAGATGGCGCGCACGCCTAGTTCGAAAGGGCACCAGGCTCCTGGAAGGAAGGCGGGGGATAGGTTCAGGTGCTTTTCAATGGCGGGACGATCGGCTTCGAGATCGAACATGCGGGAAAGGCGCGCACGCGTGAGCGTATCGCCGGGGCCGTCAATTTTCAGGAGTGAGGACGCTTCGTCATAGGTGACCGTAAGTTCAGCGCGGCGGTAATCCGCGTTACCGATAACTTCGACGCCGGGCAATTCGCGCTGCCTGAAGAAACTAAGAATGGCTTGCCACGGGAAGCCCTCAGCCGCTGGTACTAATTCATAAATCATCCACGTTTCCGCAAATTAATAGGCAATTTTCAACGCGGCGGCGGACCGGAGTGTTTCCGGCTTCCACGTATCGCACCGTTTTGTGATTGAGATCGCGGTTAATCCAGATGGAAGACCTCTTCGAGGGAGGACATTTGAGCATCGGGCGCGCGTCCGCCGGGATCGACGAAGAAGGGTTTCATTTCGGCCTGCCAGCGGGCGTTGACTTCACGCGCAGCCATGCCCGCGCGGGCGGCGGCGAAGTCCGGCGTTTCAAGGTAGCCGATGAGCAGGCCATCGCCGCGGAGGAACAGAGTGTAATTGTGCCAACCCGTTTCGTGGAGGGCTTCGAGCATCTCAGCCCATACCTGCTTGTGACGGAGCTTGTATTCTTCCAGGCGCTCTGGCTTCACTTGCAGTAAAAAACAGACTCTTTTCATTTTGTTCCCAGATAATTTCCGTAACCGACGATCAGTGTCGAGCCTACCAGCACGCAGAGGCTCAGGCCTACTAGCGATTTGGTGAGCCGGCCGGTGCCGCGCCACTCATTGAGCGCGATGCCCCACAGCGTGCTGAAGATGATGATGCTGGCCATGTGCAAGGTCCAACTGGAAAACTTGTATGCGCCCATTTGCGTTTCGCCCATGGTGTAAAAGAAGAACTGGAAATACCAGGTGGTGCCGGCGACGGCGCAGAGCAGATAGTTGCGGGCCATGGGCGCGCCGGAGCCTCGAAAATATTGATGACCGGTGCGGTTGCGAATGTTGAGAATCAGGCACCAGATGAAATTGGTGGTGAAGCCTCCGGCGAGCACAACGACCAGCACGGGAAGGCCTTGCCAGAGAGTGGACGTGCCTTCTTTGAGCGTGATGGCTTTGATGGGGTCGCCCGCGGCCAGGCCGTAAGCGAAGCAGGCGCTCATCACGCCGGAGAAGACGGCGACGAGCAAACCGCGCTTCAGATTGAACTCCTGGATGGAGGCCTGTTTCTGTTCCGTGGTGAGTTCGCGCTCCTTCGAGATACCGGCGGCACCGGCGAGTCCGATACCGATGAGGCAGACGGCGACGCCGAGCAGGATGATCAAACCGGATTGCGTGCCGAGCACTTTGC
>JBBROT010000342.1:0-4340 GCA_038229155.1 Bryobacterales bacterium
AATCTTTGCCGTAACCTGCGCCGCCATCGTCATTGCGATAGGTGAGGTGGACCTGCGGCAAACCGTTCGATGGAAACCTGGAGGCGGGCGGGGCGATCTGGATTTTGTACACGGGCGAATCGAGCGCGTGGGCTTCACCGCTGGTGCCGAAGAAGGTGGTGCGTTCGCCGGCGATGGATTCGAAAATGAAATCGTTATCGGCGTTGGGGGGGAGCGTTTCGACGCGGGCGATTTCGCCGCCCATCATGACGTAGTCTCCCGGGGAGAGGTTGGTTGATGTGGCGAGGCGGATCCCGCGTGAGGAGGAATCGTGATCGCGCAGGGCGGTGGAGGTTTCGCTCACAGCGCGGGCGGTTGCGATCTCAATTGGTCTGGCTTGTGAATCGAGAACTTCGATCAGGGAATCGAGAGGCGAGCCGAGGCGGCGCGCGTTGACATCGACAATCAGCTTTTCGCCTTTGGCGGCATGAAAGCGGAAGTACTGCTCCGGTGTGGTGAGGCGGCCATTGACGATGACAGGGTATGTGACGGGCTGCGCTTTTGCGGCGGTAATGTTGGTTCCGGACGCGGCGGTTTCGGGGCCATTGCCCAGCGCTAGCTTGACGCGGTTGAACGCGAGACCCGCGTTTGTTTTGGGGCGCAGATAGATTGCTTCAGGATCTTCCGCGGAAGGCTGGCCGCTTACGTGGATGGCGGAGGCTTTGCCCAAGTGGTAGCCGGTGAGAGTAACGTCAGCGGACTTGCCCGCGGGAACGCCAAGCGGGTAAGCGGTGAGGGCAACGGGCAACTTGCCGACCATGACGCGATAGGTGTGATTCATGCTGCCGCCTTGTTCCGGATCGGCGATGCGGACGAAGTAGGTTCCCGCGGCTGAGAACTTATGAGAAAGGGCGGGATGCGCACGGTTGAGCGAAAACTCGCCCGCGATTTTGCCCGTTGCGTCAGTGATGGTAACCAGCGGTTGCAGCGCGGAACCGAGCATGCCGGTGGAATTTGAGAAGACCAACTCTTCACCGGCTTCGGCGTGGATCTTGAAGAAATCGACGTCACCGGGCTTGGAGATTGCGCCAACCAGGATGGAAGGCAGGAAAGATTCGAAAGCATCTTCCGGCGTATCGTTCGGTTCCTTATCGGGGCTCTCGCCATAGAAAGGCTCGATGACGAGGCGACCGGGGAGAGTGGTGCCGAGGGGCGTTAACAGGCGGAACTCCACGGGGCCGATCGGGGTTTCCGGCGCTACTTCGAGTTCGAGGGTGACCTGGTTACGAGGCGGAAGCGGACCAAGATCAATGGTGGAGACGGTGCCGTTGGAACCGAGGCGCACATCGGGAAGATCCGGCAACTCTTTGACGTTCAGCACACGGCCTTTAATGCCCGGCTCACTGAAATAAATGGCGGAGGCTTTGGCCAAGTTGAGACCTTCGACCGTGAGTTCCACGGTGGTACCGCGGGTGAGGCCGCGAGGAGCGATGACGCTGATGGTGGGAGGGGTACGGCGCGAACCACTGAGAGATTCCACTCTGGCGGCTTGTGCGGCAAAGACTAAAGCGAAGATGAGGGCGGTTGTTTTCATGTGCGGCTCCTATTTCGGTGCTGCGTAAAACTGAAGTGAACCATCGAACCGGCCGGCGGCGAATTGCTTGCCATCCGGCGCGAACTGCAGAGCGGTGACCCAGTCAGACTGTTTGGGCCAATCGCCGCGTTGTTCGAGAGCGGGAACGGAGAATGCTTTGATGGTGCGATCGGCACTGGAGGAGATGAGTGTTTTGCCATCAGGAGACCAGGACAGTTGCAGGATGGCGTCTTCATGCGCGATCAGCGTGGATTTCAGCGTGGCGGCCTTGGGGCCCAACTGCCAGACGCGGATGGTTTTATCGAGGCCGCCGGCGGCGACGAAATCGCCCTTCGGTGAGACGGCGACCGCGTTCAAGCCATCGATGGGCTCGCTCATGGTGTAGAGGCGCTCACCGGTTGCGTAGTCCCAGACCTTGACACTGCGATCGGCAGAGGCAGAGATGAGGCGCTTGCCATCGGGCGTGAAGGCAAGCGCATAGATGGCGTCGATGTGATCTTTCAGCGTGCGGATTTCCTTGCCCGTTGCCGTGTCCCAAATTTTGATCAGCTTGTCATAACTGGCGGTAGCGAGAGTCTTGCCATCGGGGGAGAAGACGGCGGCGTAGATGCAATCGCGATGGCCGGGGATGGTGAGCGCGAGCGTTCGGGTTGCAGTGTTCCACAGCTTGATTTCGCCCCTCTGGCCGGGGAGGCCACCGGCGGCCGCGAGGAGTTTTCCATCAGGCGACCATGCGACGGCGCGAACCTGTTCGGCATGGCCTTGGAGAGTTGCGACCGTTTGCGAATCGGCGGGGTTGATGAGCCGGACTTCCTGAAATGTGCCGAGCGCGAGCAGCTTTCCATCGGGCGACCAAGCGAGCGCGGATACCGCGGCATGAACCTGTTTCGCTGGCGCGATTTCCGGGATGGTGTTGCGCGCTTTGGTGACGACGGGCCCCGAGGGCTGAGGCGCGCCCGACTCGATATAGCGGCGAATGATTTCGATTTCGCCTTCGGCCAGAGGCTTCCCGCTGAGCGGCATGCCGGGGGAGATCTTGTGAGCGACCATCAGATAAAGGCGGCTTTCCGCGCTTTTACCCGGCACAACAATGGTGCCCTGATTTCCGCCCTTCATCATGGCGGGCCAGGTATCCAGATTCAGGCTGCCCATCATGACATTGGCGGCGTGGCATCCGCTGCAATTCGTTTCGAAGATGGGTTGCAGGTCATTGAAAGACGGTGCCGTGGCGGCGGCGTGGAGAGTGCCGCAGAGAACCGCCGATAAGAAGAGAACGCGCATACCTGGAGTGGACTGGCTTTGTGATGGATTCTATCGTATCCGCAGGGCGCGGCGAGCGGAGAAAACGACGACACCGCTGAGTGCCGCGACGATGAGGAGGGCCCAACGAAGCGTGAAAGCCTGCGCGGCGAAGCCAATGAGCGGCGGGCCCACGAAGAACCCCATATAGCCCATGGTGCTGACGGTTGCGATAGCGGGACCCGCGCCCAAGCCCGGGACAGCACCGGCGGCGCGATACAGGATGGGGACGACCACGGCGAAGCCCGCCCCCACAAGGGACGCACCGGCGACGCCCGCCCAAGGAGTTCCGATGATGAGCGCAGCGGTGAGGCCGAGTGTTGCGATTGCGCTGCCGGCTTGCAGTGTGGAGGCTGGGCCGAAGCGATGGATGAGACGATCGCCGGCGAAGCGCCCGGCCGTCATGGCGGCGGAGAAGGCGGCAAAGCCCACAGCCGCGTAGGAAACGGTGGCGCCGCGCTGCATGAGATAGATGCCGGTCCAATCCGCGATGGCCCGTTCGCCAAAAAGGATGCTGAAGGCGAGCAGTCCGAGAGCGAGCAGGGCTGGCGGCGGGAGGCGGAACCCGGTGCGCGTGGCATGCGCTTCCGGTTGCGTTGGGGGAAACAGCCGCGCGGTGAGGAGCGTGAGGATGATGAGCAGGACGGCAACGAGGACGAAGTGAGTTTCGAGCGCCATGCCGGAGCGCAGCAAGAGGACGCCCGCGACCGCGCCCACCATGCCGCCCGCGCTGAACATGCCGTGGAAGAAGGACATGACCGGGCGCGGCATCTGGCGATCGACCACGGAACCGAAAGCGTTCATGGCGATATCCATTGCTCCGCCTACCATGCCGTACAGGACGAGCGCTGCCATGAGTTGCGGGAGGGAGCGCGCGAGGCCGATGACCGGAAGAGCGGCGCACCAGAGGAGGGACGCGATGATGAGGATGCGGCGGCCTTCATAGTGGGCGAGCAACCAACCGGTGAAGGGCATGGAGAGCATGGCACCGACGGCGCTGCCGAGCAAGGCCAGGCCGAAGGGGCCGGTTTGGGCGTGGAGCGAATCTTTGATTTGTGGGATGCGCGAGATCCAGGTGGATTCGATGAGGCCGTGGACGAGGAAGAGGAGCGTGACGCCTAGTTTGCGGGATTGGAGGGTGGGGGTCAGCATGAATTGCCGGGTTTGGAGGCGGTTTGACGGGTGTCCCTCCGGTGTCTTTCGGGAGTCCGCCGGGATGGGGCGGGTGTCTGCTCGGGTTGTCTTTTTGGGCAAAGGTGAGCAAAATCAAGGACTTCTCGGGTTCGTTTCTTGTTTTTTGTATTTTGGCGGGATGCTGGGCTCAGGTTATCGGCAGGTTCCCGCAGGTAATCGCCAGGTTGCCGCAGGATATTCCCCGGGTTCGTTTTTTGCGGAAAAGTGAATGAAATCAATGGATTCTCAGGTTCGTTCTTTGAAATTGAGTGTTGCTGGGGGAGAGCGGGAGAGC
>JBBROT010000343.1:0-4338 GCA_038229155.1 Bryobacterales bacterium
CTGCAATCGACGCGGCAGGGTTTGAAGCTGTATGAGGGGCTAGGCTTTCAGAAAGTGGGCCGCATTCTGGTGTTCCCTTCGGTCTAGCAGCCTTGCTGTGATAAACAGAAACGGCTAAGGCGCGTATGGCACTAGTCTCGTGCGGAGCGCGATCGACGCTCCCGATTGCAGGGGGGATGTATGACTCAACGGAAATCGAAGCTAATTTTCGAGTGGCTTCGCGTGGAAGCGCGCTGGTCATTTTCGGTGTTCTGGTCTTCTCTGGCGTTTCAGCCTTCGCGGTGGAAGATGCCAATCATGCGGCTGCGCTCGCGAACCGCAAGGTCTCAGACTTGACCGTTCTGGAAACAAAGAAAGTCCAGGCCTGCACGGTCCTCGGCTATTACGAAAAATGATAGCTTTATTCATACCGGCCTTATATTAGGCAAACGGGAGCAACACCCACCATGAAGCATTTCGCCACAGTAGCACTGCTTTTAGCGTTGGCCAGCACCGGCTGGGCAAGAGGCCGGGCCTCCAGCCATTCTTCGTCATCACCTGGCAAGGTTCACGTTGCGGCCCACACAACCAAAAAAGGCGTCTACGTCCCGGCCCACGACAGGACCGCGGCGGACCACACCAAGGCTAACAATTGGTCCACCAAAGGGAATGTGAATCCTGAAACCGGCAAGGCCGGTACCGTGGACCCGAATAAGAAATAGACAGGAATCGCGACAAGTGGAGCGTTGAAGCCCAGGGGCGCTCCCGCTTGCCCGTAGACTACGCATGTTTCACGTTCTGGTTTTGTTTCTCGTTGTCATCGTGGCCTGCCTACTATTGGGCACTGGTGTCGGCTTTTCCGCTGGTAAGAAAGCCGAACAGAAAAGACTAAGCAAGCCGCAGAGAAAGGGGTTTTGAAAGCGCTTTCCGGTAGCGGTGGCGAGAGCGCGCGCTCAGGATTTAAGGGTGCAACGCTCTTTGAGGTGGGTCGCAATGGCCTTTCGCCGCAATGCAGCCCGCGTTTTTTCACAACGGCGCGTTCACGAAGTTGCTCGCTGGTACCGGGTGCCGTACCGAGCGGATTGCCTTTGCTTCACTTCCAGGGCTGTCCGGGAAATTAGGCGCGCGGCCGGTTCCATCAACATGCCACTGTTCACCGACAGTGGCATGCTAGGAGCAGAGCCGATGCGCAACGTTTTGCTGTACCTTTCCCGGCAGCCGGGCCTTCGCCGGTGGATGGAAACGGCGCGGGCGGCGCGGCCTCTTTCGGCGCGGTTCATTGCGGGCATGTTTCTGGACGATGCACTGCGCGTTGCTGGCGCGGTGAACCGGCAGAGCATGTCGGTATCGCTGGACCACTTGGGCGAGAACGTGACATCGCTGGCGGAGGCGACGGTCTGCGAGGCGGTGTATCTGCGGGCGCTGACGGAGATACATCGCCTGGGCCTGGATGCGAACGTTTCGCTGAAGCTGACGCAGTTCGGCCTGGACATATCCGAAGACGCATGCCGCGAGAATGTGCTGCGGGTGGCGCGTTTGGCGCAGGAGTTGGGGAGCTTCGCGCGGATCGATATGGAAGGCAGCGAATACACGGCGCGCACGATTCAGATGGTGAAGGATGTTCACGCGGAGACGGGTTCGTGCGGCGCGGTTATACAGTCTTATTTGAAGCGCAGTTTGGCGGATGTGGAACAGATGAATGCACGCGGGATTCGCGTGCGGTTGTGCAAGGGCGCGTATCTGGAACCGGCCGCGGTGGCGTATCAGGCGAAGGCGGATGTGGATTTGAACTTTTTGGTGCTGGCGCGGCGGTTGCTTTCGGGAGGGAACTATCCGGGCATCGCGACACACGATGAACGGATGATTGAGGGCACGCTGAATTTTGTGCGCGATCAGAAAATTGCGCCGGACCGGTTCGAGTTTCAGATGCTGTACGGCATCCGGCGCGACTTGCAAAAGCGCTTGGTGGCGGAGGGGTGGCGCGTGCGCGTGTATGTGCCTTTCGGGGAGGCCTGGTATCCGTACTTCATGCGGCGCCTGGCGGAGCGGCCGGCGAATGTGCTGTTCATTGCGAAGACGATTTTGAAAGGTTAGGAACCGGCGCGAGCGTGCCGTATCTGTTCGGGTTCGATTTGGTTTATACCACGGTGACGGGCCTGATCTTCTTTGCCGCGTGCGGGCTGGTGCATCTTTTTTTTTACAGAACCATTTCATACATAGCATTCCTCGCTCAGAGGTACCGTTGCCGCGTGTGTCTGAGGCGGGTGCGGATGGAGTACATCCGCACGTGTGGACATGGGAAGCTGAATGTCGAAGAGATTCAGTTTACCGGGATGGAGTATCCGAAATGGAAGCAGCACCAGGACATGTGGAAGGAACTGTGCGAGACGAAGGCGGCGGACCGCGACCCGTAGCGGCCTGGCGTTTGGCACTGGGGGCGGCGGTGCTGCTGGCGCTGATTGTGCTGGGGGCATTTCTGACGCCGGTGTACCTGCACAACCTGGAATTTCAGCAGTACGTTTCCGCGCTGGCCGAAGACCCGAAGACGCACGATCGCGACGATGCGCTGATTCGGTCGAGCCTGGTGGACAGGGCCGAGCAGTTGAAACTGCCGGTGCGTTTCGAGAATATACAAATCGCGAGGACGGTGGAGGCGGTGCGCATTACCGTGCGCTATGTGGTGCATGTGGATCTGCTGGTGTATACCGTGGATCTGCACTTTTATCCGGGCGCGGGGAGCCGGTGAAGCCGGTTCTTGTATACTTTGTGGCGAATGGACCGGAGAAATTTCATGCAAGCAGGACTGGCAGCCAGTGCGGCAGGGGCATTGGCCGCGGAGACCGTTAAGCCGCAGTACTTTCAGCTTCAGACATTCTTTCTTCGCAACGGCCCGCAGCCGCAGCGGGTGAGCGATTTTTTCGAACATGTGTATGCGCCCGCGCTCGGGAAGCTGGGTTTGCCGCCGTTTGGATTTTTCCAACCGGTGATCGGGGAAGGCAGCCCGTATTGGCTGGTGCTGCTAACTTTGCCTTCGCTTGAGTGGCTGGAGACGGTGCCGGCGCGCTTGGCCGCCGATGCGGAATATCAGAAGGGCGCGGATTCGTTTCTTGCGGGAGAGGTTCCGTATGTGAGGCGCGAGGTCACGCTGTTGAAAGCGTTCGAGGGGATGCCGAAGCTGACGGTTCCGGCGCCAAAACAGAGCGGTGGGCGCATCTTTGAAATTCGCACGTATGAATCGAATACGTCGGCCACTTTGAAGCGCAAGGTGAAGATGTTCGAAGGCGGCGAGATTGGAATTTTTCAGCGGCTGGGGATGTCGCCGGTGTTCTTCGGGCAGACCATGATCGGGAGGAATATGCCGAGCTTGACCTATATGCTGGCGTATGACGACCTGGCGATGCGCGACAAGGTGTGGAAGGCTTTCGGAGGCGACGCGGAGTGGCAGAAGCTGCGTTCCGCGCCGGGAAATTCCGATGCGGAGATTGTCTCGAATATCAGTAATATGATTATTCGGCCAGCTTCTTTTTCCCAGGTGAAATGACGTGCAGCGTAGAAACTTTCTGAAAGTACCGGCGGCACTGGCGATGCCACTTGCCGCGGGGGCCGAGACTACCAAAGCGGCCGGCAAGCCGGTGCTGATGAAGATCGGCACGCAGCACTCGATGGAAGACGCGGTGCTGCGGGTGATGTCGTCATTCGGCGTGAAGAATATTTGCGGCACGCTGCCTTCGAAGACGCTGGATGAGAAGTGGTCGGTTGCGAGTTTGAAGGCGCTGCGCGAACGGGTGGAAGGGCACGGGATCGCGCTCGATGCGCTGCCGATGCCGCTGAGTTCGAATTACATCACGAAATCGGAAAGCCCGAACATCATGCTCGGCAAGAGCCCGGAGCGGGATCGCGAGATTGAGAATATTTGCCAGATGATCCGTAATTGCGCGGAGGCGGGTATCCCGTCGATGAAATACAACCTGACGATTCTGGGCGTGGTGAGGAACCCGTACACGAAGGGGCGCGGGGAGAGCACGTATAGCACTTTTAAATACGATGAGCTGGACCGGACGAAGCTGACGGAGGCGGGGCCGGTGAGCGCGGACCAGATGTGGGAGCGCATCACTTACTTTCTGGAGCGGGTGGTTCCGGTGGCGACTGAGAACAAGATCAAGATCATGTGCCATCCGCATGACCCGGGCATGAAGGAGCCGGAAGGTTTCCGCGGCGTGCATCGCGTGTTGGGCACGGTGGCGGGGCTGAAACGATTTATTGAAATTCATCCGAGCCCGTATCATGGATTGAATTTCTGCCAGGGCACGGTGTCCGAAATGTTGAAGGACCCGGGCGCGGAAATTTCCGATGTGATCC
>JBBROT010000344.1:0-4333 GCA_038229155.1 Bryobacterales bacterium
GGAGTTCACGACGGAGGCCAGCGAATAGGCGGGACCGGCGGCCATTGCAGATTGCGCCAGCAGTGCCCCCGCTACAACCGCCGCCACACACAAGCGCGTTCGGAGCATACAGGTTTCTGCTCCGAGTGTACGCCCGCCTCTCTGACCCGTCTATATCTCTCGCGCGCCTGGGGGAATAGAGGCGAGCTCACGGCCGAAGCGCAGGAACGCATCGAACAGCTTGTCGAAATCGCTTGGGTGAGCGCGGTGGTTCGTATTGGCCACACGGATGGCATAGCGGCCTTCGAGCACGGTCCCGGAAGGAACCGCGATGCCGGATTCCTGCACGCGCAGCAGCAGTTCCTCATTGAGCGCGTTCAAACCGCTCTCCGGCATTCCCGGCACCCGATAGCGCAGGCACACAATATTCAAAGCGGCGGGGGCCATCAGTTCGAGTTCAGGGTGCCGCTCCACACGTTCCGCCAGGGCCGCCGTATCGCGAACGTTCTGTTCGATCACACGCGCGAACTTGTCCACGCCATAGGCCTTCAGCGACATCCAGACTTTCAGCGCCTTGAAGCCGCGCGTCAGGTCCATGCCGCGATCGGCGAAAGGCAGGCCGCCGGCGATGACGCCGCGCGCGGAAGGTGCCAGATAGCTGGGCGAAAGCGCAAACGCCGCACGATGCAATTCGCCATCGCGCACCAGCGTCACGGCGCATTCGTAAGGCTGCGACATCCACTTGTGCAGGTCGAAGGCGAGCGAATCGGCCTCCTCGATCCCATCCACCCTGCCGCGCAACTCCGGCGAAAGGCGCACCAGCGCACCGAACGCGCCATCCACGTGGAACCAGAGACCGTGCTTCCTGCAAATGGCCGCCAGCGCTCTCAGATCATCGGTTGCGCCGGTGTTGACGGTACCCGCCGTCCCGATCACGCAGATGGGATGCAGCCCGGCCTGGC
The DNA here is from genome assembly GCA_038229155.1 of Bryobacterales bacterium. Classification (GTDB taxonomy): domain Bacteria; phylum Acidobacteriota; class Terriglobia; order Bryobacterales; family Bryobacteraceae; genus JALYXI01. Next base: position 942 of record JBBROT010000344.1, read on the forward strand.
GGTCTTCGGCAAGCAACGCCTCCAGCGCATCAAGGCGCATCCGGTACTGCTCATCGACGGGCACGCGGCGCAGGCTGTTGTTGCCCAGGCCCATCAACTCCACTGCTTTTTGAGCCCAGCCGTGGACCTCGCTCGAGGCATAAATCACCAGCGGCAAATCGATATTCTGGATGCCGCGCGAACGCACATCCCAGCCCGCCTTGGCGTGCCGCGCGACTACCAGCGCGAGCACATTGGCCATGGAGCCGCCGCTTTCGAACACACCCGACGAACCGGCGGGGAAGCCCATCAACTCCGCGAGCCAGCGCAGCGTCTGTCCCTCGACGAAGCGTGGCGAATGGTGGCAGCCGGCCATGTGAGCGTTCATCCCGGCGGCCAGCATATCGGCCATCATGCCCATCGGCGTGCCATTGCCTTGCACCCAACCGAAGAAGCGCGGGTGCATGCAGCCGTTGGTGTACGGCATCACATGCCGCAGGAAATCCGCGTAGGCTTTTTCTTCGCCCTGGCCCTGACGCGGAACGGGCTCATCGCGTATGGCGGCCTGAGTGGCTTCCGGAACATACTGCCATGCCGGTGTTTCGGGAAGCGCCTGGAGCCGGTCCAGCATATCGTCCACCATGCGGTGGGCCAGAGTGCGAAACGAACTCCAGTCGTCTGGATCGAGAGTAACGGTCGAGGCCATACGCCGGCGCTACTTCTTCACCGTGATGAAACAGCAGCTACTGTTATTAAGGCTGGTGACGCCGCCGGATTGCGCGAAGATCCGCAGGTCACCATCGGGCGCGGTCGCGGGAATGGTGACGTTGAATTGGTAGACCTGCGCGAAGCCGGGCGTGAGCGCCGCAAAGCCCACCGCCGCCGCCGAACTGCCGATGTTGATTACCGGCGCGGGGCTCAGGTTGTAAATCTTGTCGGTGACAATTCCATCGGCAATGACCGGATTGGTGGGCCCGAAGCCGGTGCCGTAGAGCGTTACGATCTGCCCCGGTTTAGCGGGAGCCGTCAGGTCCGGCGCGGTGGGGAACAGGCCGGTTTTGCCGATGAACGTGCCGGTTAGCGCGTCCTGCGCCGCGACGTACTTGCCATCAAAGGTGAAGAAACCCGGCGCGATCTTGTTGAGGGTGACCGGCACCGGATCGCTGGCCTGCCCGTTCGTGGTCACAACTACATTGATGCCGCTGCCGGCCGCCGTGTCCGAGGGAGTGATGGCGTTGATTTGCGTGGGGCTGATGTATTCCACGTAAGCGGGCTTGCCGTTTACGGTGACGGAAGTGCCTTCAAGAGATTTGGGTAAAGCGGTCCCATTATTGCCGAAGTCCGACCCCGCCCAGATGCGTGTACTGCTGGACAGATTGGTGCCGAAGATACTGATATACGTGTTGGGCGCAATGCCGGCGGGAATATTGGTGGCACCATTAACGACGCCGCCGTTGGAGGTGATGGCTGGTTTGGGTCCGACGGCCTGGGGTGAGAGTGTCAGACTTGCAGTGTAGATATGCCCCGCTTTCTCATCATCGGTATTGTTGGAGGCATTTGCGCCGACATATAGATTGATGTCGCCGACATTCGCCGCTGGTGCCGTCCAGTTGATCGTATAACTAAACGTTCCGATTTTTCCCCGGCTTGCTGTCCATCCGTCTTTTGAGTGCTCAGCGAATTGTTGTAGGAATCCAGTTGGACATGCTTTCTCATTGACCTTGTAGGTCTGGTTGTCCGCACAAAGCACCTGAGTAGACCCATCTAAGTTATTGAAATCACCAGCCTGCGTATTTTGTGGATCACTTGCTAGACGTGCTGTTATTTGGAAACCCCAGCTCTTTTGGGGGGTGTCAGTGATTTTCACAATAATTTGTTGCGTCGCGCCAGGGGTATAAGTATTGCCGTTAGCTGGGATGATCTCCACCTTTCCGCCGAAGGAGTTCAGCTTCCCCACATGGCAGCCGGAAGAGATGCACGACGTTGCATTGTCCCCGGGAGCGCTTGTGTGAAATGCGTCGGGGCCGTACGAATACGCCCAGACCATGGCGGGAATGACGCCCAGAATGCACGCGAATTTACCTATGATAACTTTCTTATTTTTAGACATGGAAGCAGACTCTTTTCAGCTTCATCGTATCCAACCCCCGGTTCCGGTTTATTACTCGCGAGGTGAACAAGTTGTAAATTTTTAATCTTTTGAAGCACTTAGCGAAAGTGCCTTGCGTGTGACCGTCGTGATAGGCAGCTTCGAAAGCACCTCCGCCGTCATCCATTGGACGCCGTCCGGCAACCGGTCGTTGCGCGGGAGTCGGGCACGGAAGACATGCACAGTCCAGCGCGTATTCACGATGGTATGAGTGAACGAACCCAACTCCGCGCGGCGCGGCGCGCGAGGGAAATCCTCGGCTTCCGGCAGTTCCCAGAAGCCCGCCAAGCGGCTGGCTGTGAGGGCCCGCTGCTTTACCGCGATTTCACCGGCGCGCGCAATGAGCAGCAGTTCGGAAGTGGCCATAACAGGCACTGCCTTCGCGGCCTTGACCGGGTACTGCGCCTGGGTTCCCGCTTGGCGCGCTTCGCAAAATGCCGCCACCGGGCAGACCAGGCATTGTGGATTGCGCGGCAGACAAACCGTGGCACCCAGTTCCATCATGGCCTGGTTGAACGCACCGGGATGGCTGGGGTCAAGCCAGGCGGTGGCAATCCGCTGGAACCGCTTTCTCGTGACTCCGGTGCCGATATCGCCCCCATCGGCATTGAGCCGCGCAATCACCCGCAGCACGTTGCCATCGAGCACGGCGTGAGGCAACCCGAAGGCGATACTGGCCACGGCGGCTGCCGTGTAATCGCCCACACCGGGGAGAGCGCGGATGCCTTCGTGAGTCGTGGGAAACTTGCCGGCTTCCGCCATCACCTGTGCGGCTCTTCGCAAATTGCGCGCGCGGTGGTAATAGCCCAGACCGCTCCAGGCGGCGAGGACCTCAGATTCCGGTGCCCGCGCGAGGGCATCGGCGTCGGGAAAGAGAGTCAGGAAGCGGCGGTAGTACGGGATTGCGGCGGCCGCGCGGGTCTGCTGCAGCATGATCTCGGAGAGCCAGATTGAGTACGGATCGCGCGTTAAACGCCAGGGAAGGTCGCGATGGCCGGCTTGAAACCAATCGAGCAGGGCTTGCCGGAACGCGGGGATATTCAATCGAGAGCGCGGACAAATTCCGCAATCACGCGGAAGGTGCCATCTTCCAGATTGAAGGCGGGGAACTCCGGATTCAAAGGTTCCAGGCGGATGGCGGTGTGCTCCCATTCGCCATCTTCATTTTTGGGGTTCACTTCGCGCTTGGTGCTGGTGTACTTTTTCACCGTATAGCGGGCGCTGGTCTCCGTGGCCCCGAACTGCTCGATCAGCAGGCGCTTAC
>JBBROT010000345.1:0-4332 GCA_038229155.1 Bryobacterales bacterium
CGTGCAGAATTTCGACGGCGTAAATGGGCAGCAGCGCGGAGGCACCGCCGAACAGCACGGCGAACAGATCGAGACTGATGGCGGGAAGAATGAGGGGGTCGCGCCAGACGAAGCGAACGCCGTCCGCGATGGCGCGCAGAGCAGGGGGCTTCACGGCATTGTTGCCAGACGGGGTGCCAGGCGCAGCGTGACGGAAGCGCAAAAGCCAGAAGCAGAGAAAGACGGCAGCGGCGCAGGAGGCCTGCACAATATAGACAAGGCGGCTGCCGCCGAGTGCAAGCAGTGCTCCGGCCAGCGCGGGGCCGCTCACGGATGCCAACTCTTGCACACTGCTATTCCACGTGACCGCGTTGCGCAAGACGTCCGCCGGCACAATCAACGGGAGAGCAGCAAGGCGCGCCGGGCCCTGAAAAGCGCGCGCGGTGGCGAGTACGAAGAGGCACGTATAGATGAGCGGTACTGAGCGCGTTCCGAAGGCAAGAACCAGACTGGAAGCCAGGAAGGGAAGCTGGGTGAGCAGCATGGTGAGGCGGCGATCGTAACTATCCGCTATGTGGCCCGCGAAGAGAGCGAAGAGCAGAAACGGGACCACCTGCACCAGACCTACATTGCCCAGAACGGTGGCGGAATGCGTGGCCAGGTAAAGGTCCCAACTGACGGCGACCCACAGCATTTGCATGCCGATGGTGGAGAACAGGGAGCCCGCCGCCAGAAAACGATAGTCCGGCGAACGGAAGGCGGCGTAAGCGTCCAACTTTAAGCTTCGCCCATCGCCCGCAATTCGGCTACCCTGAAGCTAGTGCCGACTAACCAAGCGAACTCGCAAGCTGACCCGAAGCTGGAAGAACTGTGTATCAATACGATTCGGATTTTATCCGCGGATGCCGTCCAGCAGGCCAATTCCGGGCATCCGGGAATGCCCATGGGCGCGGCAGCGATGGCTTTTACGTTGTGGACGCGCTTCCTGAAGCACAACCCGAAAGATCCGCTGTGGGTGGATCGCGACCGCTTCGTGCTTTCGGCGGGACACGGGTCCATGCTGCTGTACAGTCTGCTGCATTTGACGGGTTACGATTTGTCGCTGGAGGATGTGAAGCACTTCCGGCAATGGAAGAGCAAGACGCCGGGGCATCCGGAGCGCGGCCATGCGCCGGGCGTGGAAGTCTCCACGGGACCCTTGGGGCAGGGTTTCAGCAACGGCGTGGGCATGGCGATGGCGGAGCGCTGGCTGGCCGCGCATTACAACAAGCCCGGGCATGAGATTGTAAATCACCACACCTACGCCATCTGCGGCGATGGCGATTTGATGGAAGGCATCACGGCGGAATCGGCGTCGCTGGCGGGGCATTTGCGCTTGGGCAAGCTGATATATCTGTATGACCAGAACCATATTTCGCTGGCCGGCGCAACGGACCTGACGTTTACCGAAGATGTGGCGCGGCGGTTCGAGGCTTATGGGTGGCACACGCGCCATGTGCTGGATGGGAACGATTGCGACGACGTGGCCCGCGCGATTGAAGAGGCGCAGATGGAGCAGCATCGCCCGTCGCTGATTCTGGTGCGGACTCACATTGGATTCGGTAGCCCGAAGAAGCAGGACACTTTCGGGTCGCACGGTTCGCCGCTGGGTGAAGAAGAATTGCAGGCCACCAAGAAGGCGCTGGGCTGGCCGACGATGGATAAGTTTTTCCTGCCAGAAGAGGCTGTCGCGGAGTTTCGCAAGGCCGTGCCGGCGGGCGCGGAAAGCCAGAAGAGTTGGGAGGATTGCTTTGCAGCGTATGCCAAAGAGTTTCCCAAGGAGGCAGCGGAATATCAGCGCATCATGGCGGGCAATCTGCCGGACGATTGGGCCGCGGACCTGCCCAAGTGGAAGCCGGAAGATAAGCCCCTGGCAACGCGCGTGGCGGGCGGGGAAGTGCTGAATGCTTTGGCTAAACGCATTCCCAACATCATTGGCGGTTCGGCGGATTTGAACCCTTCCACCAACACGGCGCTGAAGGGTATGGGCGATTTTCAACCGGCTGAATTCGCCGGTCCCGGTACGGCGGGCGCGGTGGGCGGCGAGTGGGGCTATACCGGGCGGAACTTGGCGTTCGGTGTGCGTGAACACGCCATGGGCGCGGCTGTGAACGGCATTGCGGCGCACGGCGGACTGATTCCTTTCAGCGCAACGTTCTTCGTGTTTTCAGATTACATGAAGCCTTCCGTGCGCTTGGGCGCCATCATGGGGCTGAAGATTATTTATGTGTTTACGCATGACAGCGTGGCTGTGGGTGAAGACGGGCCCACGCATGAACCGGTGGAGCAGTTGGCCGGTATTCGGGCCATTCCGGGGCTGACGGTGATTCGTCCGGCGGATGCGAATGAGACGGCGGAGGCATGGTCCTTCGCGATTCAGCACCATGGGCCTTCGTCTATCATTTTGTCGCGGCAGAATTTGCAGGTGCTGGATCGCAGCAAGTCGATTGGCAAACTGGAGCAGGGCGGCTATATTGTGGCGGATGCGGAGGGTGGCGCGCCCGAAGTGATTCTGATCGGCACGGGTTCTGAAGTGGGTCTGTGCGTGAAGGCCGCGGCCAAGCTGAAAGAGTTTGGCGTGGGCGCTCGTGTGGTGAGCCTGCCGTGTTGGAGTTTATTTGCCGCGCAGAGCGATGAGTATCGTGAACAGATATTGCCGAAAGCGGTGAAGAAGCGCGTGAGCGTGGAAGCGGCCGCAACCCTTGGCTGGGAGCGCTTCACGGGCGATGAAGGGGCCATTATCGGGCTCGATCACTATGGCGCGTCGGCACCCGGCGACACCATTATGAAAGAATTCGGCTTTACCGCCGAACACGTGGCATCGAAGGCTCTGACCCTTTTGGGGCGCGCCGATGATGCGGCCAAGGTGGCAGGCGGAGGCGATACCGCGTTCGCGCCCACATCGCCCAAAGAAGGGCATTCGTAGACGCTTCGACATGGGCTGGTAATTTGCTACACCTCGATCTTGAGCTGAAGTTTTGAAAATGTTTCAGCGCGCTTGGCAGACGTCGCTCGGTGGGCATGCTAACGGCGCAACCGGCATCGGCAGCGGCGAACCGCGCAACGTGCAAATGGCGCTGAAAAATAATCTTTTAAGCTTTGGGGTGTGCTTTGTCGTACACGGCCAGAATTTCAGTTAGCGAAAGCTGAGTGTACTTCTGAGTTGTGGAAAGCCGGGCGTGCCCTAATAGTTCCTGAATGGAGCGCAAGTCGGCTCCATCGCTCAACAGGTGTGTCGCAAACGCATGCCGCAGTGAATGGGGATGCACTGTCTTATCGCCGATTAGTTCAGTGGCATAGAACTTCACAATTTTGTGGACGCTGCGAACGCCCAAGCGCGCACCGCGATGGTTGAGGAAGAGCGCGATCTCACTAGTGGGCGCGCTCCGCACCCGCAGCCAATTTTCGAGAGCCGTAACCGCTTTGCCCGTGTAAGGAACCTGCCGTTCTTTCCTGCCCTTGCCTCGCACGCGAAGCCAGTGTTCCGTGTAATCGATATCCTGCAGATCTAAGCCCACCAGTTCGCTCACACGCACGCCGGTGCCGTAGAGCAGTTCCAGCATGGCTACATCGCGCCGCGGAAACGGCCGGTCCACGCCGGGCGCTCGATCCAGCATGATGCCAGCCTGTTCCGCCGTGATAACGGCAGGCAGCTTCTTCGGAGCCTTCGGTAAGCGCAGCAGCTTTGCCGTGTTCGATTGCATGAGGCCTTCACGCGTGAGAAAGCGCATGTACATGCGAGCGGCGGAAATATGGCGGCGAATGGTGACCGCGCTCAACCCTCGCTCATGCATCCCGGCCACCCACTGCCGCAGATCCAGCAGCGATGTTTGTTCCGGCAAGGTTGCCAGATCGGTCGAGTAACTTCGAATGGTGTGAGGGCTGGCGTTGGTCCGCTTCAGCTCATCGATGAAGCGCTCAAGCAACAACTGCATCGAGGCTCTCCAGCGCAATGCGGCAAATTTCGGCTTGGCGCGCCGGCTTGTCATGGCGGAAGCCTTCAACCGGCGGGAACAGATCGAAGGCGATGTTGGCGGGTTGGTAATGTTTCGGGTCCGCATGGCTGATGTAGTGGCACAAGCTGCCCAGCGCGCTGGCCCTGGGAAATGCGACCGGCTCGCGTCCTGCCGCCACTTCGAGCGCGTGCACCGCCGCCACCAGACCTGTCGCGATGGATTCTACATAGCCTTCGACACCGCTAATCTGCCCAGCGAAAAATGTGCGTGGGTTGTTCCGCAATTGCAACGTGGGCCGAAGACACGCGGGCGCATTGATGTAAGTGTTCCGGTGAATCTGGCCGAAGCGCAGGAACTC
>JBBROT010000346.1:0-4321 GCA_038229155.1 Bryobacterales bacterium
GATTACAGAACTCCTTGCGGCTCAGCCCGCTGCTCGAATGCTCCTCCAACAACTTCTCCATCTCAACTGCGCTGCGCTTGACCATGCGCCATCTTCCGCTTTCTCCACTATCCCTTCAAGATGGGTTGCTCAGACGCTTACAGTCAGATAGCCGCGATGCGCAAGTTCATGAGCCAGATGGGTCAGCAGCGGCGCAAGAACAAAACTGCTTAGTAACAACCTTTATTTTCGTCGAAGCAGTAGTTACTAGCGGTAGGAAGCAGCCTGGATCCCGTAGAGCTCCAAATACGGACCGCGCTGCGCCATGAGTCGCTCGTGCGTCCCAAATTCCGCCAAACGTGAACCATCAAGCACAACAATCAGATCGGCCATGCGCACAGTGGAGAACCGGTGTGACACAAGGATCGTGATGCGGCCGTTCGCCCTATGACGGGCGGCAGCGGCGTAGCGTTCGAAGAGAGCGTGCTCGGTTTCCGCGTCAAGCGCGGCGGTTGGTTCATCAAGGATGAGCAGCAGCGGGTCGTCCCGCATAAAGCCGCGGGCGAGCGCGAGCTTTTGCCATTGGCCGAAGGAGAGTTCTACTCCATTTGGCCAAGTGGAGCCGAGTTGCGTATCCAGGCCTGAACTGAATCGTGCCACAACGTCGGCCGCGCCGGCGCGATCGATAGCGGCGGTAACAGGCTGTTCGTCTTCCAGGCGGGGCACGTCCCCCAAACCTACAGTGTATCGGGCGGAGAATTCAAAGCGAAAGAAATCCTGAAAGGCTCCAGCCAGTCGCGCACGCCACTGCTCCGCAGGCACACGGGCGAGCGGCGTCTCATCCAGAAAAATCGCGCCGGAGGACGGCTCGTACAATTTTGACAGGAGCTTTACAAGCGTAGTTTTGCCGGCGCCGTTTTCACCCACGATGGCAACCACGGCACCCGCCGGCAGGGTGAGCGAAATATCCTGCAGCACCTGGCGGGACGTGCCTGGGTACGCGAAGGAAACGCCATCTAGCCTGATGCCGTGGTTCAGCGCGGCAGGGACTTTCAGATCGCCGGAGCGAGCGATGGAGGCGGCATAATCTTCAAGCCACGCCAGACGCCGTGAGCCATCCATCCAGAATCCACGCAGAAAACCAATCTCACCGACCGTGGCGCCAATGTAAGCGGAGAGGCGCGCCCCGGCCGCAAGCACCAGCAGTACTTGAGCGGCGGGTGCTTTGATGCCCCACGTTACGAACACGACAGCGCCCACATACGCCGTTCCGAAAATGGCCCACGCGAGAGCGTGCCACAGCGCCGAGCCGGAACGGGCGGCGGCAATCGGTGTATACCAGCGCTCCCATGCTTTGCGGCGCTCGACTAAGAGGTGATCGCCGATGCCTGCGACGCGCACGTCCTTACCGGGGCCGGCAGTGGTGGCCGTCGCAAATAAATGGCGTGCGAGGCGCCCCGTTTGTGCTCCCTTCTCCTGCGCGATGCGTTCGACGGCGGGACGCCATGAGGACGTCCACATAGTGGGAATCGCAAACACGAGCAGCAAAAGTAGCGCTGGGTGAACGGAGGCAAGCAGCGCCATGGTGATGGCAAGCCGGAGAATCCAACCGAGCGTCGAGAACAGCGACATATACATGTGATCCAGCACGAACACCTGATTGCGGAGCATGGAGAGGCGATCGATGAACTCCGGATGCTCCTGATGGGTAAGGGTCCCGATGGAAGCCTGCAGACGAGCGACGTGAGATTCGAGCGCGATCGTGACTTTGTCGCGAAAGCGGCGCTGGACGCGGGTGCTGACCGTCCGAAGAAACCATGTACCCGCGGCGGAGAGCCCAAGGCCAATGGCCGAGCCATGCACCAGTGTAGGACGGTGCTGCACCACGCCCTGGCCCAGCAGCATCAGCCATAGGGCAAGCAGCGCATCGGGCAGCGCGGACAGTTGCGAAAGCACCAGTGACGTGATCATCAAGCCGGGTTCGTGGCCGTACCCCAGCTTGCACAGGCGCCACATGGATGACAGCGCGGGTGGCAGGGGACCCAGCGCGCTCTGCGGTTCAGGCGAGAGTTTCATACGTACCGCCCTCCTCTTCCGGAACGTGGAAACGCTGCGCCTGTAAATCGAACATGGTGCGGTATCGGCCATTGAGCCCCATCAGTTCGTCATGGGTGCCGAGTTCCACGGCGCGGCCGTTTTCCAGGACGCAGATGCGGTCTGCCTGGCGAACAGTGGAAAAACGGTGGGAAATGAGAATGGTGGTGCAATGGCGCGTAGCGGCTAGCAGGCGGTCAAAAATCTCGGCTTCGCCCCGGACATCGAGTTGGGCGGTGGGTTCGTCGAGCAGCACGACACCCGCGCCCCGAGAAACCGCCGCGATGGCGCGGGCGAGTGCGACGCGCTGCCACTGGCCGCCCGAAAGGTCAGTGCCCCCCGTGTAACCCCGCGCCAGGATTGTGTCGAGCGAAGCCAGTTGGGAGGCGCCCGCGGCTTCCAGGGCAGAGACTACGACATCATCCGATCCACTTAATGGAGACACATTGTCGCGGAGCGGTAGTTCGAGGCGGATGAAATCCTGGAAGATGGCGGTCACGCGATTGCGCCACCCGGCAAGATCGAACTCTCGCACGTCCACGCCATCGATTTCGATTGCTCCGGCTTGCGGATCGTACAAGCGGCACAGGAGTTTGGCTAGCGTCGTCTTACCGGCGCCGTTTTGCCCCACAATAGCCAGGGATGTGCCGGCGGGAATGGTGAGATCGAAATGGTCAAGCACCGGCGGCGCGCCAGGGTACGCGAAGGTGACGTCACGGAAACGAATCTCCTGTGAAGGCAACGACTCGGCAGGACGGTGCCCGGAAGGTAGGGCACCCGCGCGGCGCATGGCGGGTTCCAGACGGAGAACAGCGGCAACTGGAGCAGCCGCGCCATCCAGCGCCCAACTGAAGCCACCGAAGGCGATCATCGATACGCCGATCGCGCTCTGGACGTACACCACGGCCTGCCCCAAGCCGATGGTGCCACCCGCGGCGGCCGTCGCCAGCATCCAAAACACGAGCACGTTCGCACCGGCCACAAGTAGCATGCTCCACAGCACAGGGCGCTCACGCAGTTTGGTGGCTTCATATTGCAAATCGTGCAGATGTGTACGCCGGGAGATGAAACGATCAAGTGTCCATTGCGCCAGACCGAAAAGTCGCAGTTCCTTGCTGGCTGGCGGGTCCACCGCAAGCCGGTAAGCGTAATCGGCATCGCGCTGGGCGGCTCGCACTTCCTCCGTATTGCGGTCACGCCAAATTCCGCTCTCGCGCAGAAGCCAGTGCGTGGCCAGCCATGCGCCGGTGAGCAGAATCGCCATCCACCAGGAGTAAACGGCCAGGATAAGCGCCGCGACAACGCCCCCAATCATCTCCACAATTCCGGAGGCGATGAAATCCATTGAAATAGAAAGGGGCGGGCCGGTCATGCCCAGGTCGAAGTCTCGCGCAACCGTCAAGTCGCTGGTGAGCGCGGGATCTTCAAGATGCGCCATGCCGGGCGGTCGTACGCAGGCTGCGGTGAGGCGGTCATAGAGCCAGGCGGCAGTACGGTCGCCCAGATTCGCGCTAAGGGATTGGTGGATAGGGCCGAGTACCTGAAGCAGGATGAACGTCGCGCCCGCGAATACAAGCCAGCCGCCCAAAGGCTGGCCCATTTGTAATGCGTTCACGAGCACGCCCATTGCGATCGCAAACAACGAGGGCAAAATGCCTCGGAGCAAGAGAACCGCCCACCACAAGAAAGCAAGCTTCCCATCGGCTTTCGGCAGAACAGCGAAGAACTGCCATTCTTTGCGGACAGTGAGCGCCGGGAGCACCACTGCATTTTGCCACACCGCCTGCGAATACCTTTATCTTCGCCACTCAGATTCCCCTTAGGACCCGGTGATGAGTCGGCGCACAGTTCTCACCTTCAACAAGAATTCGAAGCCTTCGCAGCCGATTCAATCAGTAAAGTCGAGTGCTGCCGCGTTCCACTCAATCAGGTGCCGGTCAGGGTCGAAGAAGTAGACTTGCGGATACCCTGTCGGCGACTCCGCCTTGATCACCATCTTGAATGGATGATTGTCAGGCAGCGCTTCGTGAAACCCGGCAGCATGCAACTTATCCACCGCTTCACGAAAGCTGTAGACACGCAAGGCGATGTGACTTTCGAAGATCTCCATCACTCGCGGCTCTCGCCAGAGCGGCGCGGGAACACACACTATGTGCAACTCCTGGCTTCGAGCCAATCCAAACCATGCGCCAGGAAACGGAAACTGAGGACGCCACAGTTCAGGAAGTCCCAGAAAGCCGCCGTAAAA
>JBBROT010000347.1:0-4318 GCA_038229155.1 Bryobacterales bacterium
ATGGAAACTCCCGGCGTATGGAAGGCGGGATGAACGCGCGCGAAACCGCGGAAGAAGAGCCCATCACGAGCCATGGCGTAAGGCACGCGTGAACCGGTCAGGATGGAACCGTTTAGCGCGGCGAAGATGGAAATCATGGCCGCCACCGCGACAGCATTCGCACCGGGCGTGCCCAGAATGCGCCGCATCATCTCCGCCGCGACACGGTTGGTGGTGGCAACTTCGGCGGCGCTCAATACGTGGAAATACGCGAGGTTAGCCAGGATATAAATCGCGATGACACCGGCCGTACCCCAGATGAGAGCGAGCGGCAGATTGCGGCGCGGATCGCGAACTTCAGAGGCCACCATGCCGACGTTATTCCAGCCATCGTAAGCCCAGAGCGCGGCAACCAGCGCGGCCACGAAGCCGGCGATGGTGATGCCCGTTGCGGCATCGGCGGGCATGGCGATTCCGGTAGCCGCGTGCGCGGGAGCGAAAAAAAGACCCGCGACGATTACGGCCGCGATCAGCGCCACCTTGGCCACCGTGACGGCAACCTGTACATTGCCGCCCACGCGGACCCCGAAATAATTGAGCGCGGCCAGACCCATAATCAGGAACATGGCGAAGAATTGGCCCGCGCGAATTTCGAGCGGCGCGCCATTTTCACCGGCCAGCGGCACTCGCGCCCACACTTGTTCCAGGCCGGGCCAGAAATTCGCCAGGTAATAAAAAAATCCCGTTGCCAGCGTGGCGATGGACCCGCTCTTCGCCACCCACATTTGCGTCCAGCCATAGAGATAGCCCCAGACCGGGCCGTAAGCTTCGTTCAGATAAACGTATTCGCCGCCCGCTTCGGGAAGCATGGCGGCAAGTTCGGCATAGGTGAGCGCGCCGGCCAGGGAAAGCAGACCGCCCACCACCCACACGGCGAATACCCATTCGACAGAACCCACATGGTGGACCATGGTGCGCGGCACCAGGAAAATGCCGCTGCCGATCACGGTGCCGACCACGATCGCAACAGCGCTCCACAAACCCAACACGCGTTTTAGTTCAGCCATGATTTGTTCTCCGTTGGGGCAGCATTTTTTGGGGCAAGACAAACGACGCCGCATAACCGCCCGTAAACGTGGCCATGCTGCCGATGAGCACCCACCATGTGAAAGCGATAGTGGTGTTGAGTTTGACGTACAGAATAACGACCGTGCCGATCACCACACCCGCGATGGCCGCGTTTTCGCCGGGCCGCGTGGTGAGCGAACCCAGAAGGAACACGCCCAGCAAAACGCCCAGCGTGACCGATGCAATCGAGAGGCCCGATGTCAGCACGGAGCCCCAATGGCTCGCCACCAGGCCGATCAGGACCAGCACTACGCCCCAGCCGACTGTGGCCAGGCGGGCTATCCACAAGAGCCTGGCTTCCGATGCCCGGTTGCGAAAGAAATCGATCACTGTGGTGGAGGCGAGCGAATTCAGCGCCGCGCTCAGGTTCGCCATGGCCGCCGCGAGAATGGCCGCCATCACCAGGCCCGCGAGGCCAGGAGGCATGTTATCCCAGATGAATTTCGGATAGAGCCGGTCGGCGGGCGTGGGCGGGGGCAAGTGATTATCCGTGTAATACACCCACAGCAGCACGCCGATCAGCAGAAATAATGTGAACTGAAAGAAGACCACCGCCCAACTGGCGAATAAGGCGCGCCGGCTTTCAGTCAGCGATTTCGCACTCAGCAACCGCTGCACAATGAGTTGGTCGGTGCCGTGGCTCGCCGTGGTGAGAAAGCATCCGCCCACCACGCCCGCCCAGAAAGAATAGGGCTTGGCGAAGAACTGGCTGAGCGTGGGTGCGAGGGCGAAATCGAAAATCTGAAACTTGCCGGATGCGCCGGCGAGTTCGGTCACGTGGTGCCAGCCGCCGGGAATTTTGCCCAGGATGATGAAGAAACTCGCGCCCGCTCCCAGAACATACATTCCCATCTGGATCACGTCGGTCCAGATCACGGCAGTCATGCCGCCTTCAAAGGTATAGAAGAGTGTGAGGCAGACAATCACGATGATGGAGGCGAGTTCGCCGGTGCCGAGCACGATGGAGATCACAATCGAAATCGCGAAGACGCGCACGCCCTCCGCCAGCGACCGGGTGACCAGAAAGATGGTTGCGGTGACTTTTCTGACGTTCGAACCGAAGCGGCGTTGCATCAACTCGTACGCCGTATACATCTGACCGGAAAAATATTGCGGCAGAAGCAGAAACGAGATCACGACGCGCGCCAGCAGGTAACCCATCACGATTTGCAGGAAGGCGAAGTTGCCGCCGAACGCCAGGGCCGGTGTGCCGACGATGGTGAGAGTGCTGGTTTCGGCGGAAACGATGGAAAGCGCGATGGCCCACCAAGGTGCTTCGCGGCCACCCAGAAAGTAATGCTGCAGCGTCTTGGGATTGCGGCCTCCCGACGACTTACCGAAGGACGCGCCGAACCAGGTAACACCCACTAGATAAAGGAGGATAACGGCAAGGTCCAAAAAATGCATAGGTTAGGGCGGTTAAAGTGTAGCAAAGCGATGTCAAGGAACTTAAACATATGTCAAAACGTCAGTTCTGTTGCGGGGAACAGGTGGTTTGGCTATACTCCGCAGATGACCGGTGCCGTGAGGCCAGCGGCTTTCAATTTAGAAGAATGGGGAGGGCGAGTGCTCAAGCGGGTGTATAGAGGATTGATAGGGGTGGCTCTTGTGGCGGCGATTGGCCTGGCTCAGGCACCTCAGAAAAAGGTAAAAGACCAGGCGGAGTTCGATCTCTACAGCAGTATTCAAAAAGAGACCGATGCCACGAAGAAGCTTGCGCTTCTGGACCAGTGGACTGAGAAGTACGCCGACACGGAATTCAAGCAGGAGCGCAATTTGTTCTATGCGCAGACTTATGCCGGCCTGGCCGCTCAGGGGCAGTTGCCGAATGCCACGGCGGACCAGTTAGCCGCCTCGGACAAAGCGGCGCATATGCTGATCGATAAGAGCGACACGTTCTTTTCGCCGGAAATGAAGATGAGCAACTTGACCGACGACCAGTGGAAGGCGGCCAAGACAGCGGTGCTGCTGCAAGCGAACCAGGCCATCGCGGCCGTCGCGGTTGCGAAGAAGGATTGGCCGGGCGCGGAAGCTCAGTATAAGAAAATGCTAGAGGCGAACTCGAACGACGCGGCCACATCTTACCTGTTGGGAACCGCTATCGCGTCGCAGCATCAGGTGACTCGAACGCCGGAAGCGCTCTATCATTTCGCGCGGGCTTCCGTGTTGACCGGCCCCGGTGCCTTAGCGCCCGAAGGCCAGAAGCAGACGGACGCTTATTTGAAGCGCGCTTACACGGGTTATCACGGCGATCTGAAGGGCATCGATGAGTTGAAGGCGGAAGCAGCCAAAGCTGCCATGCCGCCCGCCGGCTTCACGGTCAAGAGCGTGACGCAGATTCAATCCGAAGAGAACAGCAGTGAAGAGGCTTTCAATAAAGCGCACCCGGAGATTGTGCTGTGGCGCAGTCTGCGTACTGAACTGACCGGGCCAACGGGACAGGATTATTTCGGCAAGAGCATGAAAGAGACCGCGATGCCGAACCTGAAAGGCAAAGTTGTCGCGCAGCCGAACTCGAAAGAGCTCACCATTGCCGTGGACAATGTCACGCCGGAGACGATGGCGAAGCCGGAAGCGACGCTGATGCTGGATTCGCCGCTCAAAGGCACTGTGGAGCCCGGCACGGAAGTGACGTTTGTCGGCTCACCCACTTCGTATACGAAAGACCCGTTCATGATCACGTTCGATGTCGAGAAGAAGAGCTTGAAGGGCCTGGGCGATGCGGGGGGGCCTTCGGCACCGGCGACAACCCGGCATGCTCCAGTCCGGCATGCTCCAGCCCGGCGTAAACGTTAGAAATCGTTCTTGCAGGCAGTAAAGTTAACCAGGAGGCAGGCTATTCAGGCCTGCCTTTTGTGTTTTCCCAAATGGTCGGTTGTGGCCAGCAGGACCGTGAACATAATGCGTTGCAGCACGGAGAGATGTGCCTGGCCGGTGCCGAGCGCGCGGTAGTAACAAACCAGATTCACATTGCGCTCCAGCTCCGCGGATTCCATGGCCGTGGCACCCAGCAGCAGCACCGCTCCCGTAATTTTCAACCGCTTCCACTTGCGCCGCATACTCTTGATACTGTTGTAGCTCAGCGATAATGTCCCTCTAAGTGCTCAGGGATTCTGTCACTCCAGTAAAACGGGGACTCTGTCCCCGGCCCCCTGGGATTTTTCGCCTTCTGCCAGGATTGCTGGTGAAGAGAGCGGGAGTTTGAACTCCC
>JBBROT010000348.1:0-4308 GCA_038229155.1 Bryobacterales bacterium
AAGCTTCGCCAGATTGATTCCGCCAGCCAGCTCCGCCGCGGTGAACTGCCCCGCCTCGCTGCCATCGATTCGTAGCGCATAGCGCCCGGCGCTTAGCCCGCGAACCGTGAGCATCTCCTCATCGAGCGCCTCCAGCATACCCGCTGCCTCCACAGCCAAAGGCACCAGCTTCTCTTTATCGTTCCAATCGATGGGAAACGGCAGGCAGCGATCCTGCTGGACCCACGTCAGCGTATCCTGCTTAGCCAGATTCGTGACCGCCGTGTTGCTGGCTGTCACCAGCTTGGTACCGTCAATCTCCACAGCCGATACCAGCGAGGGAGCATGCCACGCCTTCAGCAAAGCCTGCGCCATGATCATGTGGCCCGCCGCGCCCGGATGCACGCGATCCGGTATCAGCTTCTTCGCGAGTTCCGGATCGGCCGATTTCGCGCGCACCAATGCCTGCACCACAGGCGCGTTCAGGTTGGCATCCAGGTAGCGATCATGATCCGCCAGGCGCTGCACGAAGCGGGAATACTGATCGAGCGTCTGGTTGTAGCCCCCTTCGAACGTGGGAGGCCGCGTGTAATCGTCGTACGGAGAAGGCTGAATTAACGTGAGCCGGATTCCGGGAATCTCTTCGGTCACCT
This sequence comes from Bryobacterales bacterium, assembly GCA_038229155.1. GTDB lineage: Bacteria > Acidobacteriota > Terriglobia > Bryobacterales > Bryobacteraceae > JALYXI01. Next base: position 633 of record JBBROT010000348.1, read on the forward strand.
TCTTGACGATGTGCCGATAGCCTTCGGAAAAAGTCTCGAACAGCTTCAGGTCATAGGCGCGGTATCCGCCATCGTTCATGCCCAGCATGATGGTCATGACGGTTGGCCGGTAAGGCATCACGTCGCGCGCCAGGCGCACATCGATGGGCCCGCCGCCTCCACCCGAGACCCGGTCCCCGCCCCAGCCCGAGTGAACGAAAGTCACCGGCATTTTCGGAAAGCGGGTGACCACGTAGGTCTCCGCGAAAGTGGTGTACAGGCGCTGGTCCGTAATGCTGTCGCCGTAAAACACCACGCGGTCTCCCGCATGAAGATAGAATCCGTCCTGCTGGGCCAGGGCGCTGGCAATCAGGGCCGCCGATAAGACGATCGCTCTCAATACTTTCATGGAAGCTTTACTCCTCGCTCGAATTTACTACCAGTCCACCTTCGGATGCATGGCGTGCCACTCCGTTGCCTGCTCGAATGCAAGCGCCGCGCGCAAAGGCGTCCCCTCTTCGTAAAGCGGCCCCGTGAACAGCAGACCCGCAGGCGTCTTGTTCACGAATCCGCAAGGCACCGTCACCTGTGGATGTCCGGTTAAGTTCGTGATCAACAATGTAGCCGATCCGGTGGGCGATACCAGCACATCCCAATCCGCCATGAACTTATCCATCTGGGTCATCAGGAGAGTACGTGCCCGCTGGGCGCGCAGGTACTCGACGGCAGGGATGGTGCGGGCGGAGCGGAACGTATTCGGCCAGTCATTCGCCGTCTGCCCTTTCAGTTGACCAACGCGTCCATCGCGCGTGATGTCGTCGAACGCGGTGGATGCTTCGGCCGTTAGAATTATGCGTAGCGAGTTCGCTCCCAGATCGGGAAGCACGGCAGGCTTCAAGTCAGCGCCTGCTTTCGTTAGCGCCGCAAGAGCCGCCGTGTAGACATCTTTCGCTTCACCCTGTACGCGGTCGAACTCGGCTTGAAGCACGCCGATGCGCAGCTTGGCTAACGGCAGCGAAGGTGCCCAGGCGAACGGCACATCCCGTACAGTTGTGTCCAGGCCGTCGGGACCGTAGGCGGCGTTCAGAACGAGGGCGCAATCCTCTACGCCGCGGCAGATGGGCCCTATCTTATCCATCGTCCAGCTCAGGCCCATGGCACCGGCGCGGCTGATGCGGCCGTACGTCGGACGCAGTCCGGTCACCCCGCATCGCGTGGAAGGGCTCACAATCGACCCCAACGTTTCCGTGCCCACTGAAAAGCCCACCAAGCCCGCCGACGTAGCCGATGCCGAACCCGCCGAAGATCCGCTGGAGGTTTGCTCCGTATTCCACGGGTTCTTCGTCATGCCGCCGAACCACAGGCCGCCCTGTGCCAGCGCGCCCATCGAGAGTTTCGCCAGCAGCACGGCACCCGCGTCGCGCAGCTTCGTAATCACCGTGGCGTCGTTATCGGGCACTTGGGTCTGAAAGGGTTCCGCGCCCCAGGTGGTGAGAATGCCTTTGGTGTTGAACAGGTCCTTCGCGCCATAAGGGACGCCATGCAAGGGCCCGCGATAGTGGCCGTGCCGCAGTTCCTCATCGGCCTCGCGCGCCTGCTCCATGGCCAACTCTTCGGTAAGCGTGATGACGCAGTTCAGCTTGGGCCCACAGCGCTTCAGCCGCGCCAGATACATCGAAGTCAGCTCAGTGGACGTGACCTGCTTGGCTCTTAGAAGCGGCCCCAGCACCGTGACTGGCGCGAAAGCCAAGTCTTCCAGATTGGTTGGCCGGTGCGGGCGCGCTTTCAATTTCGTGGGCCGGAATGCATGCTTCTTTTCGGTTATCGCAACGCGCGGCGGGTTAGGGCGGAAGTGAATCGCGGGCTCGGTATTCAGCGGGACGTCCCGCTTGCGCAGATCCTGATAGCTGGGGATGCTCCGGTTCATTTCGGGCAGCATCATCGCAAGTTGTTCGTCAGTGAACTCCAGGCCCGCCATGGTGAGCGCGTTCTTCAACATCTCTTTGCTCACCACATCCGGCGGCGGGGCCGGACGGTCCCCCTGCTGCGCGAATGCCAGCGCCGGCGCGAACTGTAGCAGCGCACGCCGCGCAATCTTCTTGCGATCTTCCATTGCCGTTAGGCTACAACGTCCAGGGGTTGCGCGGAATGGCGGCCACCAGCTTCCGCGTGTACTCATGCTTGGGGGCGCGGAAAATTTGTTCGGTAGCGCCAGTCTCCACCACGCGGCCCTTTTCGAGAATCGCCACGCGATGGCAGAGCGACGCCACGGAAAGCAGATCGTGCGAAATGTAGAGGACCGCCATCCCCAATTCACGGTTCAGCTTGCGGAACAGTTCCAGAATTTCAGCCTGCGTGATCACATCGAGCGCGCTGGTGGGTTCGTCCGCAATCAGAAGAGCGGGCCCGTGCAAAATTCCCATGGCAATCAGGAACCGCTGCCCCTGGCCCACGCTGATCTCCCCCGGATAGCGAGCTAGAAACTCATCCGAGTGCGGCAGGCTGACACTTTCCAGAACCGATTCGAACGATGTCTCCTCGCGCGCGTGCGCCCGCCAGGCTTCCCGCAAGTGCGTGCGCAAGCGAAGCAGTGGATTCAGCGCGGCGGCGGGCGATTGCGGAACGAACGCTATTTTCCGGCCCCGCAGTTCGCGCATTTCCCGCTCGCGAAGCGCCATCAGGTCCACGCCTTCGAACATCAACCGGCCCGATTGGTGCCCACCACGAAAACCCAGCAGCCGCAGCACCGATAGCGCCACAGTACTCTTGCCGGAGCCGCTCTGCCCCACCAGGCCCAGCACTTCTCCCGCGTCGATATCGAAACGGACACCTTGCAAGACCGGCATGCCGGAGCCGTACTGCGCAGTCAGTTCCGCGGAAAGAAGGTGCCGCGCGTCCGTCATTTCAACGAGAGCCGTTCGACATCCCAGAAGGTCTGCGGATAGAATGCCGCCGGCCGCACGCCCTTCACCTTGGGTGAGATGGCGCTGAGCGAGTTGCGGTTCACCAGATACAGATACGGTTCCTCTCTGCGCATCAATTCCTGCACACGGTCGAACAACTCTTTGCGTTTAGTTTTGCTGGCGGCCACGGCCTGCGCCTTGAGCAGAGCGTCCATTTCCGCTTCCCACGCTGTGGCGGGCGTTTTCTGCGAAGGGTTCCACGCATGCTGCCTGCCGGAACTGAGCAGAACATTCATCATTTCATTCGGATCGGCAGCCACGTTCGTTAACCCGAACAGGCACGCTTCGTAATCAGAACTCTTGGTCAAGCGCTCTAATAATGACGGAAAATCCAAGGTCACGATATTCAGCTTGATGCCCAAGAACTGCAGATCCTGTTGGATTAGCACCGCCATGCGTTCGCGCGATTTATTGCCTGCGTTCGTGATGACTGAAAATTCTACCGGATGACCGGCACGGTCCACCAACCCGCCCGCCTTCTTCTGAAACCCGGCACTCTCCAGCAGCTTCAGCGCGCCAGCTGGATCGAACTTCGGCGCGGCAAGCTTGGCGTTGAACCAGAACCTATTAGCCGGTGAAACAGGCCCCAGCGCCGGTCGCGCATGCCCGCGGTACACCACGCGGCTCAGATCTTCGCGATTGATTGCCACCGATATTCCATGCCGGAATGCGGCGGATTGGAACCAGTCTTTCTTATATTGCGGCACCGGCGAGGCGGGAGCCAGATTGAACCA
>JBBROT010000349.1:0-4298 GCA_038229155.1 Bryobacterales bacterium
AGCGCAAACGCTGGATCACCGTGTTGGGGCGGGTAGCAGCATCCGGCTCCGGCGGTGGAAAAGGCTCCCGCGGTCGCCGATTATCAGAGGCCCCGGCCCCCCGTGTTTGAGCACGACGGCTAACTCGCGCGAACCGGCCTCCAGCGCATAAACGCGGCCGGTGCCGAAGCGCTCTCCGGGCCCGATAGCGGTGTCGATGGGCGTTCCGAATTCAGCGGTGGGGCGGTACACGCGGCCGTGCTCGTCGATCAGAGTCACCTCCACTCCCGACTCGCGCTGCGTGACACGCTTGGCTTCACTGATCACGTTCAGGTGAACGCGTAGGGAATCCTGATTGCGTTCGAATCGGTCGACGGTCAGACACCAATCGTCGAAACATTGCGGCTCGCCGGGCGCGTAGATGCCCGCTTCAGAGAGTGCCGAGACGGTTAGCAGAGCAGCGAAGTAGGCACCGGTTCCCGCCGCGATCCGCAACACAAGAGAGCGAGCGGGCCTGCCCCGAACGAGCAGGGACACCAAGCGAAAAAGGCTCGCGAATAGCGACAGAACACAGAGCAGGAAGAGCGGCTCAAACAGGGTCACGCCGCTTAGCATGCGATAAGAACTTTATATTGTAAAGTTCTTTTCTATTAGATGCGGTAAAACAGATCTGTGAGTACAGCCCGCACCATGCCCGGGGGACGCGTTGCCCGGACGGAATTACCCCAAGGCGAAAACGGCCGGGCGCTTTGCCGCTGGTGTTCGCTGGAGGTGCCGCCGCCGAAACGCACCTTCTGCTCCGAGTGGTGCGTACACGAATGGAAGCTGCGTACCGACCCCGGCTATCTGCGCGAGTGCGTCTTGAAGCGGGACCGTGCCATTTGCGCCGCCTGTCGCACGGACACGCACGAGGCATGGCTGCGGCTGAAGCGCGCGCGAGGCGACCGGCGCGCCGACATGCTGGCCAAGTGGCAACTGACCAAGATGAATCGCAAGACGCTGTGGGACGCGGACCACATTGTTCCCGTCGTGGAAGGCGGCGGCGAGTGCGACCTTTCGAATATCCGGACACTCTGCCTGCGCTGCCACAGAGAAGCCACCCAAGCCCTGCGAGAGCGCCGGCGTGCCTGAGAATCCACTCACTGTTCCGCTCTCGCTGCTGATTGTTTTCGTTGCCGCAAAAGTCTTGGCGGAAGTATTCGAGCGCTTGCGATTGCCTGGCATTGTGGGAGAAATTCTGGCGGGCGTGCTGATAGGGCCACAGGTATTGCACTGGCTGGAACCGAACGCGGTGCTCTCCGCCTTCTCCGATCTGGGGCTGATTTTTCTGCTGTTTCGCGTGGGCCTTGAGGTAAAGCCTTCGAGCCTGAAACGCGTGGGCGGCACGGCGCTGGCGGTGGCTGTCTTAGGCGTCATTGTTCCCTTCGCGATGGGCTGGGCCATCATGACGGCCTGGCATGCGCTGCCCATCGAAGCGCTCTTCATGGGGGTATCCATGGTAGCCACCAGCGTGGGCATTACGGCCGAAGTGCTGAAGCGCATGGGGGTGCTGAGTCTGCGTTCAAGCCAGATCATACTCGCCGCCGCGGTCTTCGACGACATCCTGGGCCTGCTTGCGCTCTCCATTGCGAGCAGCATGGCGCGCGGCGGCCTCAACCTTGCCGGGATGGCGCTGACGGCCGTTCTGGCTGTTGGCTTTACCGTGGTGGTTGCGAACTGGGGCAGCCGGTTCATGCAGCGCTTTGTGCCGCGCGTGCACCCGAAGCTGAACATTCCCGAGACGGAATTTGCCGTGGCGATGGCGGTGCTGTTCGGGCTCTCAGTTCTGGCCGTGTGGGCGGGAATTGCCGCGATCACCGGGGCGTTTCTGGCCGGAATGGCGATGTCTGAAACAGTGGAAAAGCGCGTCCACGATTTGACAGCGGGCGTGACGGAGGTGTTCCTGCCGTTCTTCCTGGCGGGCATCGGGATGCATCTGGATTTGATCACCTTCCGCACAAAGGACACGCTGTTGCTGACGGGCGCGATTGTTGTGGCGGCGATTGTTTCGAAGCTGATCGGCTGCGGTTTGGGTGCGATACGGCTGGGCCGCAGAGAAGCCTGGCAGGTGGGAACCGGGATGATTCCGCGCGGCGAAGTGGGGATGGTGGTGGCGCAGATTGGCGTGGGGTTCGGAGCGATCGCGCAGCCGGTGTATGGCGTGATTGTGGCGATGTCGGTGATCACGACCCTTGTGGCCCCTTGGATTCTGAGTTACTCGTTCCGGGGTGCACGGCGTAGTTAATTTGGTCTTCCGCGCCCCACTGGTAATTGTGGGGTCTTGTGGGGGGAAGAGAAAATTGCGGGAACGAAGCCAACCGATCGCCATAATCGCTGCGGGTTGGGCTGATGCCCCCACCGAAAAGAGGGAGGAATCCGGTTAAGTTTAGGCCGCTATATATTTGATTCAGCATGAGTTCTCCGCCGCCCCATATTTGGATGCGCCCCCAGTTCAGGAAGTCAGCAAGCCATATTTTAGTTAGACACTTCGTTGGCCATTCACAGCCCTGAGGTAGCATCTTTTGACGTCGAAAACGAAGCGGCCGCCCGGCTTCGGCGCACGCGAAATTTGCAGGAACGAAGCCAAACCTGCTCGCGATCCATCAGCTGATTGAAGGTGCAAAACCTGAAAATCCGCCGCATTTTCGCAGGAACTCATGGGACCTTCTGGACGCGGTAGGGGGTGCCGGGCTGCACAATGTAATCGATGCCGAGCGACCGGTAATGCTGCATAGATTGCGGCTGGCGCATCGCGTCCTGATATCTGCGCCACCATTCGAGGCCCAACTCGGGCAGAAAGTTGGCCTGTCCCCCGCCCTTCCAGTCGACATAGACGGCCCTCAGCGCCTGGGATCTAAAGAAGCCCGGCACCAGGGACTTTCCCGCTTGGGGGAAGAGAAAGACGGCATCCTTCGGAGTGTTGGCCGCGGCCCAGCGGCTGAATTCGAGCAATTCTGGAGTGGGCACGATGCGGGGCCGTGGCGCGGCGACCGCAGGCGTGACGGCCAGGGCGAGCCATACTGCGCTTTCCGCTACATGGCGGGCCCGGAACGCTGCCACGGCGGCCATGAAAATGGACATGGCGACGGTGAACAGCAATAGGCGCGCGGGCTGAATGAGCGGCACGGCGAACCATTTCAGCCGGTCAAGCAGGAGGTAGGAGACGGGCGCGCTCACGAGGCCCATGGCAGGGAGAGCGACCAAGAAGGGCCTGAGAGCGCGGTACCGGAGGGCCCCGGAACGAGCGAGCGCCAGTGCGCCCACCACGGTACACGCCAGATACTTGGGCCACTCCGAGTTCCACCACATACCGATCCAGTTGTACGCGCCGCGTGTGCGCTGGACGGCTTCAAGGGCGGGCGGAACGCGGCTGAAAAACATGTGGCGTTCACCGAGCAGTGGCTGAAAATGGGCACCGATGGCGATGAGAGCCAGACCGCAAAACAGCGAAACGAACCCAATTTTCCACTGGCGAAGCAGCGCCAGGCAAACCCAGAACGGCGCGGCGGAGGTGGGGTGCAAAACGAAGCCAATTGTGGCGACCGCGGCGGCGGCGCGATAGGAGCCATGCGCCGCAAGACCGATTCCGAGGAACAGGAGCGGGATGGCAAACGCTCGTGGGCTGGGTTCGAATTCGACGAATAACACCGCCGGGCCCCAGATTTCCGCTCCCGCCGCGCAGATGGCGGCGACGGCCAGCGAGCGCCAGCGGCTTTCGAGGATTCGCAGCGCCAGAAGGTACACGCCCCAGATACCCAGCGCGCGGCACACGATTTGGGTGGTTTGGAGGACGGCTTGAAAGCTGGAATGGGTGAGCCAGCGGGCGGCAATGGCGTACTCGTCGTAAAGGGTGTAGGCCACGTGGGAGTGGCCCACCAACAGGTCATGCGTAAGCGCGGTGGGGTCCCAGAGATTTTCGAGGATTGCCACGTAGATCTGCGTATCCTGTGTGAGATAAGTGTGGCCGGGGAAGATGAAGAAGCTGAAAAGCGCGATGGCTGCAATCAGGATGGCAAGCAGCCGGTTCGTCACTGAGCGGGCGTCTTTTCCAACTGATCTTTCGCCCAGACGCGCGCGGGATTGAGTTCAAGCGATTTGGCCAGAGACTGGCGCGCATCGGCGTTCTTGTGCAGCTTTTTCTGCGCGAGGGCGAGCCAGAGATAGGCCTCGGCATTTTTGGGATCGAGCGCGATGGCTTCACGAAAATTCTTCGCGGCCAGTTCCGGACCGCCGCCGAACATGGCAGGCATGTAATAATTGCCGACGCCCTCCGCCATGTG
>JBBROT010000350.1:0-4293 GCA_038229155.1 Bryobacterales bacterium
CGGCCGCGGTCATCCAATAAATCAGAGCCGGCTTTTCAAACCAGGGCGCGCCCCACAATCGCGGCGTGATCCAATCGCCGGAACGGGCCATCTCGCGGCCAATGGCGGAATAGCGCGGCTCATCCGGCCCCACCAGGCCCATGGCATCGAGCCGGAAGAAATAAAGGAAGAAGAGGGCGGCGGCGCTGGCAACAGTGAGCAGAATGACCTTGCCGGTACGTGATGTCAAAACCCATTATAGGAATGTGCCGCGTGTTGCCGTTGTGCTTCTTCTGCTTTGCTGTTTCGGGTGCGGCGATGCTCCGCGTATGGAGCTATGGTATTGGCATCACTCTTACTTGACGACCGCGGAAGCCGTTGCCGCGAGCAAAGCGCTGATCGACCGCGCGGCGCGCTCCGGTTACACTGGCCTCGCTCTGTGGGATTCGTCGTGGACATTCCTGAGCATGCCGGGGTGGCCTGAAGAAAATATCAGCATGCTGAAAGAAGTTGTGGATTATGCCGTGGCGCGCGGACTGCGCGTGATGCCACTGGTGGCACCTTACGGGCACTCGAACGATGTTCTGAAGCAACATCCCGAGTGGGCCGAGGCGCAGCGCGTGGTGGGCACGCGCTTCCGCGTGGACCCGGACGGGCGCGCGCTGATCCAAGTGAAAGGCTTGCGCGAGACCGCGGATCTGGCACCAAGCCCTTTCGTGACCGCGGCCGTGAACGTTGAGCCGTGGCGGCAGTATCACGTTCATCTTGCGGTGAAGACTCATGGCTTCAAGGGGCTGGCGCAACTGGAAGTGAGTGACGGGCCCGCCAGCCGCCTGGATGCGAACCTGCATCCCGCGCCGAACCAGGATGCGACTCCGCTGGATTACACATTCAACAGCGCGGATAGCCGGACTGTGCAGATCCGCGCGGGAGTATTCGGGCGTGCCGAAGGGCAGCTTGCGATAACGAGCTTCGCGGTGGAGGAAACGGCGCTGGTCTATGCCATCCGGCGCGCGGGTACACCGCTGCGCGTCTACGATCCGGACCGGCCGGAGACGCAGTATGTGGAAGGCCGCGATTTCGATCCGGTGAAGGATCAGCAGCTCGCGGCAAGTCACGAATTCACGAACGATAACTTTCACGACCCTGGTGCCGTCACCGTCCCCGCGGGCAGCAGGCTGGTGCCCGGGCAGATTGTCGCGATGGATTACTTTGCGGTGGTCCCCGTTTACGATGAGGCCGTCAGCGTGTGCCTGACCAATGCGGCGGTGGAGCGATGGACCATGGAGAACGCGCGGGCTGTTGCGGCATTGGTGCCGAAGGGAAGCCCGTTGCTGCTGAGCCATGACGAGATCAGGCAGATGAACTCCTGCGCGGAATGCCGTGCGCGAAAACTTACCGCGGGGGAACTTCTTGCCGAGCATACGCGGCGTATCGCGGCAACGCTGATGCCGCTGGGGCCGCTCTATATCTGGAGCGATATGTTCGACCCCGGCCACAATGCGCGTGACCATTTCTATCAGGTGGAAGGGGCGCTCGGGCAATCATGGAAAGGCCTGCCCGCCGAGGTTACGGTGATGAATTGGAACCTGGAGCATCTGCGCAATTCGCTGGTCTGGTTCAGCGGCGATGACCCTCGGCAGCGTGTACCGCACAGGCAGATCATTGCGGGCTACTACGATCCGCCAGACCATGATGCCTCGGCCGCGGTCCATCGCGAATGGGCGCAGGCGCGCGGGATTCGCGGCATCGCGGGCACCATGTACACGACATGGACGAACGACTATAGGGGCCTCGAGCGATTCGCGGAAGCGGCGCGCGAAGAGTGGGCCAAGTACGAAAGTTCGCGGCCTTGGTGACGCCCGTTAGATAGTTTGTTTTTCGAGTGGGGTGACCGGGTCCAGGGCGAGCCAGAAGAAAGCGCCCACGAAATACACGGCAGCGGCCACATAGATCACCAGGTTCCAATTTTCATGCGTGTTCTTCAGGATGTAGCCGGCCACCACGGGTGCCAGCGCGCCGCCGGCGTTGCCTAACATGTTCATGGTGCCGGAGAGGGTGCCGGCGTAATGGCCGCCGACGTCCATGCAGGCACCCCAGGAACCGGGCATGGAAAGGTCGTTCGAGAAACTGGCGAAGGCCATGGCGATGATGGCGGCGACGGGGTTCTGCAACGTGGTGGAAAGGATGAGCAGCATGCTGGCGCAGAGGAAGCCGGTGCAGGCCAGGATGCGGCGCGTTCTAGTGACGCTGCCGGTCAAGCGGGTGAGCGGTTTGGCGATGAAGCCGGAGAAGATGGAACCGATGCCGCCAAAGAAGAGCGGCAGCCCGGCGAGTATGGCGAAACCGCTGGTGGAGGGGTCGAAGTGGCGTGCTTCGCGCAGGTAAGTAGGCAGCCAGGTGATATAGAAATACCAACTGTAAGACAGGCAGAAATACTGGGCGCACAACAGCCAAACCTGCTTCGACCGGACGAACTTGCCCCAGGGGATGCTGCCATGAGCGCCACCGTGGACGGCTGTTTTCAGCAGACGCAATTCGCCCGCGTTCACCTTGGGGTTGTCGCTTGGATTATCGCGGAACCAGCGGTAGAAGAACACGGCCCAAACGACGCCCAGGATGCCGAAGAGACCGAAGGCGGTGCGCCAGGAGACAATCTGAAAAATCAGGAACACCAGCGTTGGAGTGATGGCACCGCCCCAGCGCGCACTGAGCCAGACAATACCCTGGGCGCGGACGCGTTCATCGCGCGGAAGCCAGACAGAGAAGGCTTTGGCGATGTTCGGGAAGCAACCGGCTTCGCCCATGCCGAAGAGGGTTTGAATCACCAGAAGCGAAACGAAGTTCCACGCGCGACCGGTGAGCGCGATGAAGAACGACCACCAAACCACAATCCGCATGAGCACGCTGCGGGGCCCGAGCTTATCGCCCATGACGCCGCTGGGAATTTCAAAGAGCGCATAGGCGGAGATGAAGCCGAAGAAGACCCAGCCCATTTGCTCTTTACTGAGACCGAGCTCCTTTGAAATTCGCGGGGCGGCTTGCGAAAGCGCGACTCGATCGATGTACGTGATGATGGCGAGCGTGACAGCAAAAACCACTACCCAGTAGCGGACTTTCGAGGGCCGTTCGTTCTCTATCGCGGTCAGTTCCGGTGCATGGCTGGCCATAGCCTGTCATCAGATCATGCGGCGCGGCAAGAATGCAAGACGGGGTGCCTGGCGTGATGCCTGGCGGGTCTGAGCTTATGCGACCATGACCACCATGACCCCGGCTGCTTCGCTGATACGGACCGTTCGCCTGATTCATTTGTACATTGGTGTCTTCATCGCGCCAGCGGTGTTGTTCTTCGCCATCACGGGCGCGCTGCAGACGTTTTCGCTGCATGAATCGACGCGCGGCAGCAGCTATCAACCGCCGCACTGGATTGTGACTCTGGCGCAGTTGCACAAGAAGCAGACGACGGTGCTGCCCGTCCGGCGTCCGCCCCCGCCGGGAGCTCAGGCGATGGGTGAACGGCCTGTCGCGAAACCAGAGGGCGGACCGCCAAAGGGCGCGCCTCCCGTGGAACAGAAGGCACCGAACACACGGCTGATGAAACTGTATTTCCTGTTGGTTTCCGCGGGGCTTTGCGCATCGACGGCGACCGGCATTTACATGGCTTACAAGTTCACACGCAACAACAAGAACGCCATCTTCGGCACGCTTGCGGCGGGTGTGGCGGTTCCGGTACTGCTGCTGTTTGTTTAGCGGCCCTGAGCGAATGGATTACGGCCTGGTGGAACGAAACCTGAGAGACATGTTTCGTTGTTTAGCGAGAGGGAGGGAGAAGGGCGAAGTGACCGAGTTGCCAGGATTGACGATAGCCGCGGTGGGGACCGGTTTTCAGATGTTCAATACGGCTTTTTTCAGTTCGCCGGTGATGGATCGCGCGGATCTGGAAGAGCGGCTGGCGCATGCCGCCGCGACGTTTCGCAATCGAAGGCTTTCGTGGTCGTTATGGGTGTGCGAAGAGTTGGTGGCACCGGAATTGCGTCGGCGTCTGACACGCATGTGCGAAAGAGTGAAGCTGTATCCGGGGCCGGAGATGCCGGCGATGGCGGCGAGCGAGTTTGCGGGCCAGGCGCATGAGCTTTCCGGATGGAGGATGGAGCGGGTTTCGGGACAGGCCGCGTGGGCCGAGTTCTGCCGGATTGGCGCTGACTGCTTTGGCGTGCCGCCGCGCTTGTTTGCGGAGATTTACGATTCGCCGGAGCGGCTGAGCGCGCCGGTGCGTGCATGGGTGGGCTATCTGGAGGGCCGCGCGGTGGCGAC
>JBBROT010000351.1:0-4291 GCA_038229155.1 Bryobacterales bacterium
AAATCCCTCAAGGATGCCACCGACCTCATCCGCCTCGCCCAGGAACTTAAAGCCGATCTCGAAAAGTCCGGCTCCTTCGTCGTCCCAGTCCAAACCATCCGCCGCACCGAAGAGATTGAGAAGCTCTCCAAGCGCATCCGCTCGCGGCTGAAGCACAACTGATGTGATACGCTGGCCCTCAGACACATGCCCGTCACTCGCGAAAAACTGCAACTCATGAGCGCCTCCGAAGTCGACCGCACTCTGGTCCGTCTCGCCCATGAAATTCTCGAGAAAACTGAAGATCTCAGCCGCCTTGCCTTTATCGGAATCCGCCGCCGTGGCGTCCCCCTGGCCGAGCGCCTGGCCCGGAAAATCAAAAGCATTGAGAACCTCGACATTCCCGTCGGCATACTCGACATCAGCCTCTACCGGGACGACCTCTCCACCATCGGGGAAAAGCCGGTCCACAACGACACGGACATCAAATTTCCCCTCACCGGCAAGGACGTCATCCTTATGGACGACGTGCTCTACACCGGCCGTACCATTCGCGCCGCGCTCGACGCCGTGTTCGACCTCGGCCGCCCGGCGCGTATTCAACTCCTGGTTCTGATTGACCGTGGCCATCGCGAACTGCCCATCGAAGCGCAGTACACCGGCCGCACCGTCCAGACCAGCCGCCGCGAGATTGTCGAAGTGAAGTTTCAGGAAGTAGACGGAATGGACAAGGTTCTGCTGGTGGAAAGAGCCGACTAGTTTCATGCGCGGACTGCTGGGAATCGAAGATCTGGAACGTACCGAGATCGAGGCCATTCTCGATCGCGCCCGCGCTTTCAAGCCCCTTCAAAACGAAAGCTTCAAACGTTCCGACGTCCTGCGCGGCAAGATGGTGGTGAACCTGTTTTTCGAAGCCTCCACGCGCACCCGCACCAGTTTTGAGATCGCCGCCAAACGCCTGGGCGCGGATGCCATTTCCATCACCGCCTCCGGCTCCAGCGTCTCGAAGGGCGAATCCCTGGTTGACACTCTGAACACGCTTGCCGCCATGCGGCCGGACGCCATCATCATGCGGCACTCAGCCTCCGGAGCACCCCATTTCCTGGCGCGCTATCTGCCCACGCCCATCATCAATGCGGGCGATGGCACGCATGAGCATCCCCCGCAGGCCTTGCTGGACGCCCGTACCATCCTCGATCGCCGCCCCTCGCTCGAAGGCCTGAAGGTCGCCATCATTGGCGACATCGCCCATAGCCGCGTGGCGCGTTCCAATGTCCATCTGCTCGCAAAATTCGGCGCGCGCATCGTCCTCTGCGGACCCGCTTCGCTGCTCCCCCCCGAACTTGCCCGCTTGGCCCCCGGAGTGGAACTCAGCACCCACATGCGCCAAGCCATCCGCGACGCCGACGTAATCATGATGCTCCGCGTCCAACTGGAACGCCAGCACGAATCGGCCTTTCCGGCCAGCGAATACTTCGGCTTTTACGGCCTCCGCCTGGAACACATCGGCCTGGCTAAGCCGGACGTCATCGTAATGCATCCCGGCCCCATCAACCGCGGCCGCGAGATCTCGTCTGAAGTGGCCGATTCCCAGAGCTCCGTCATCTTGAACCAGGTCGAAAACGGCATCGCCGTCCGTATGGCCGTCTTAGAGAGGGTGCTCAGCTAATGACCTTAGTGAAGACCCGCCTCCTCATCCAAAACGGGCGTCTCCTGGACCCCTCCACCGGGCTCGACACCATCGCCGACCTCGCCATCGAAGACGGCCGCATCGCCGCCTGGGGCCCCTCGCTCGAGACCACCGGAGCCGAACTCTTCGACGCCACCGGCCTGATCGTCGCCCCCGGCTTCATCGACATGCACGTGCACCTGCGTGAGCCTGGCTTCGAATACGCCGAGACCATCGAATCCGGTGCGCGCGCTGCCGCCGCCGGGGGCTTCACCACCATCTGCTGCATGCCCAACACGCTGCCGGTGAACGATAACGCCACCGTCACCAGCTACATCATCGAACGCGCCCACCGCTACGCCATCGTCAACGTGCTCCCCATCGGAGCCATCACCAAAGGCAGCGCGGGCGAGGAACTGGCCGCCATCGGATCCATGGTCAACGCCGGCATCGTGGCCATTAGCGACGACGGCCGCCCCGTCATGAACGCCCGCGTGATGCGCCGCGCCATGGAAACCGCGCGCTCCTTCGGCATCCCCGTCATCGATCACTGCGAGGATCTGCACCTCAGCGCCGGCGGCGATATGCATGAAGGCGCAACCAGCGTCCGCCTGGGTCTCGGCGGAATTCCGTCCGCCTCCGAAGACGTCATGGTGGCCCGCGATATCCTGCTCGCCGAACTCACCGGCGCGCGCTTCCACGTCGCCCATATCTCGGCGCGCTATTCATTGGAAATGGTCGCCTTCGCAAAGGCTCGCGGCTTGCCCATCACCTGCGAGACTACGCCGCATCACTTCGCCCTGGCCGACACGGACATGAACCCGTACGACAGCAACTTCAAAATGCGGCCCCCGTTGCGCGCCACCGGCGATCTGGAAGCCGTGATGGATGGCCTGGTCAACGGCACCGTCGACGCCATCGCCACCGACCACGCCCCCCACGCCGGCAGCGAGAAAATGCAGGAGTTCGAAAAGTGCCCCTTCGGCATCACGGGCCTGGAAACCGCCATCGCCCTGACGCTCGAAAAGCTGGTGCACCCCGGCAAAATGTCCCTAACCCGAATGGTGGAGCTCTTCACCACCGGACCCGCCAACGTCCTCAGTCTGAACCGAGGCCGCATCGTGGCCGGCCATCCCGCCGACATCACCATCTTCAGTACCCATCACGAATGGACCTACGACGTCAATAAGTCGTACTCCAAAAGCCGCAACTCTCCTTTTGACGGCAGGCGCTTCCGCGGCGGCCCGGTGGCTACTATTGTGAATGGAAAAATCGTCTGGGTGGACTTTGGCCTCGGTAGCGGCCGAGGTTAGTATGAGGAGTGCTTACTACTTCATTCGCACAACGAATACTCGCCTCAAGGGCCCACCGAAACCCACCTCGTCCAAACCCGGCCGGCGTAGCTGAGCGCCTGACTCGCGTGCGCGCCCTGGTAAACAACATCCTCGTATTGGGCATTGTCGGAGGCGTTGCACCAAGGGTCCTTTGTGCAACGCTAAAAAAATGCCATCGGAGCTATTGCACCAATTTCACGGTGGGTTGCGGGTGCCCACCGTGTTAGTATAAAAACGATGATCGCCCAGACATTTGTGTCGTGCCTTGTTTCGATGGGGTTCTTCTCATCGGAGTACTACGTGAAGCTCAGCACGGGTGATGCATACATCGTTGATCGAAGCAATGTTAAGATTGACCGCGAACCACAGAGCCGCACCGAAGAGGTCAGCGGAAAAGTCATGGCTTACGTGGTAGATCAACAACCCTTGAATCTTTTGATCGAGCTTCCGGGCGACCCTGTTGCAGGTTCACTTCGTAGCTGGATACCACGAAACGATGCCGATCCCCTCGCTCAAGCAGCCTGACGACTTCATCGCCTACGCATGATTTTAAGTGATGCTGGCATCAAGGCCGCGATCGCCGTCGGAGATATAGAGATCGATCCACTTCCACCAGAGTATTCTCCATCAGCCGTGGATCTTTTGCTGGGAAACGAGTTTCAGTCATGGGACGATGAACGCCTTCAGGTCCCCGGTGTGACTACGATTGTTGATGTAGCTGAACAGCGCTTTCCTTTGACTGCGGCAGCATACCTAAAGGATGTGCATCGCGAACGGGATGGATCGGTGATTTTTCCGCCGTTCAGAGTACAGCCGTCGCACATGCTAGCAATAACGCGTGAAAGAGTACACCTGAAGATTGGTTCCAAAGTGGCCGCACGAGTAGAAGGACGCAGTTCTTTGGCGCGATTGGGGCTCATGGTGCACATTACAGCGCCGACCGTTCATGCAGGATGGAACGGTCGAATAACCCTTGAGATGGTAAATCTCGGGCCCTTTCATCTGAGGTTGGTTCCGGGCAAAACACGTATTTGCCAACTCATCATTGAACGGCTTGAAAGCGATCCTGCAATGAATATTGCTACTACATTCCAAGGTCAGACAAGACCTGCAGGCGATCACTAAATTCCTGGTTGGGTCCGCCGCTTCCTTGCCCCGGTTGCTGAGGATACTGACCGTCTCTCTTCGTATCCCCGCCGCCGGTTCGCCCGGTGTGGTTTTTTTGTTTGTCGCATAAAGGGTCCTTTGCGGAACACCACTTAATATGCCCCGGATGTGCGATTGAAGGCCGCGCCGCACCCCCGTTTTA
>JBBROT010000352.1:0-4291 GCA_038229155.1 Bryobacterales bacterium
CTCGAAACAACGAATCTGACGCCCGCCTCACTGATCAACACGGGCAATGGGGCGCTCTCTTTGCCGGGCCGCGTGGTACACGATACGCATGCTCATGGCACGCTGACGTTCGCGGGCGTTCTGGAACAATCGAGCAACATCGGCGCGATCTTGATTGGCACCCGCGTGGGCCGCGAGGGCATGAATGAGTATGTGCGGCGGTTCGGTTTCGGATCGCGCGCGGGTGTGCCGCTGCCGGCGGAATCGGGCGGCCTGCTGAGGAAGCTGGACCATTGGGGCACCACTTCGCTGGCCTCGATTGCGATGGGGCAGGAGGTGAGCGCGACCTCTTTGCAGCTAGCGCGCGCGGCGGCCGTGATTGCCAACGGCGGCTTGTTGGTGAAGCCGAAACTGGTTCTGAAAGAGGGCGATAAGCTGGTGCCTACGGAAGCGCCCGTCCGCATCTTGAAGCCGCAGACCGCCATCACGATGCGGCAATTGATGGAGGGCGTGGTGCTGCGCGGAACCGGGCATCAGTGTTGCCGGCTGGATGGTTATACCTCGGGCGGGAAGACCGGGTCCGCTCAAATTTTTGATCGCGCGACGAAGCATTACACGCATACGTACAACGCGTCGTTCATGGGCTTTGCGCCGGTAACGAATCCCGCGCTTGTGGTGATGGTGACTCTTAATGGCACCACGGGCACAGCAGGTTTCGGCGGGCCATCGGCCGGGCCTGTGTTCAACGCCGTGATGACGGAGGCGCTGCGCATTCTGGATGTGCCGAAGGATCTGCCTGAGGTTGCACCGCAGCCCAAAGGCGTGCAAGTGGCCGAGGTTGATCAGAACGATTTATCGATCGCGGGCTTGAGCGATGGCGCGAACATTTTGGAAGACGACCCGACCGCCGCACCCAGCGCGGAGATGGTGGCCGCGGGGACGCCGGAAGCTTCCGGGGACGCCGCGGTGCCGCCCGCGCTGCTGGCCATGAACACGGGTCCGGCTACACCGGATTTTCGCGGTAAGACCGTGCGCGAGGTGATTCAGGAGAGTTCTGAAACCGGTGTGCCGATCTCCGTTCAGGGGCGCGGTGTGGCTCGCGCGCAGTGGCCGCGGCCGGGCGCTCCGCTTGCCGATGGAATCAAAGTACGGGTGCAATTCCGGCGATGACCATGCTTGAGGTGCTGCAGGGTGTACCGCTCGAATCGCAATTTCCGCCTGGCGCGGTCGCGCAACAGGTGAGCGGTCTGGATTATGATTCCCGGCGTATTCAGCCGGGATTTTTGTTTTTTGCATTCGCCGGCGCAAGGGCCGATGGACGGGCATTCGCGGAGGCGGCGCTTTCGCGCGGGGCCATCGCCGTCGTGAGCGAACTGCATGCACCGGAAGGCTTCCCGGGCACATGGATTCAGGTGCCGCATGGCAGGAAAGCCCTGGCGCTGGCGGCCCGGAATTTCTATGGCCAGCATGTGGAACTGACGGGCATCACGGGCACGAACGGAAAGACCACCACCGGATTTCTGCTGGACTCGGTGCTGCGCGCGGCGGGCAAGACCACGGCGCTGATCGGCACCATTGAATATCACTTGGGCACGGAGGTTCTGCCTGCTGTCAATACGACGCCCGAGTCTGTCGATCTGTACCGTCTCTTCGACCGCCTGAGAGATATCGATGGCACGCACGCCACCATGGAAGTGTCCTCGCACGCACTTGCTTTGGGCCGCGTGTATGGATTGCACTTTCACACGGCGGTGTTTACGAATCTCACTCGTGATCATCTGGATTTTCACCACACCATGGAAGATTATTTCCAGGCGAAGCAGATGTTGTTCTCCGGTTCCGGCTCACCCGCGCCTCCGTTCGCGGTGATCAATCAGGACGATGAGTACGGGGCGCGTCTGGCAGTCGGCAAGTCGACTGAAATCTTGAGCTATGGGCTGGAGCGAGAGGCTGCGGTTCGCGCGCGCAACATCACATCCAGTTTCACGGGCCTTCGTTTTGAGGTGCAGTTCGGCAAGCTCAGATTCCCGGTGGAATCCGCGCTCATCGGCCGCATCAGTGTGTATAACATTCTGGCGGCGTGCTGCGCGGGTTTCAGTTACCAGCTTCCTGTCGAGGCCATCGCGCGCGGCATCGCCGAATGCCATGGTGTTCCGGGCCGCTTTGAGCGCGTGGATGAAGGGCAGCCGTTCGCGGTGGTGGTGGATTATTCGCATACCGACGATGCTCTGCGCAATGCCATTCTAGTGGCGCGCGGCCTTTCGCCGAAGCGCGTGATTACCGTGTTCGGTTGCGGCGGCGACCGTGACCGCACCAAGCGGCCCATCATGGGACAGGTGGCCGCCGAACTGAGCGATGTGGTGGTGTTGACCAGCGACAATCCACGCTCGGAAGATCCGCTGCAAATCATGAACGATGTGCTGGTTGGCTTGCGGCGGAAAGATACGCCGCTGGTGATTGAGCCTGACCGTGCCGCGGCCATTCGGCGTGCCATTGAGCAAGCTCGCACGGGAGACCTGGTGCTGCTGGCCGGCAAGGGTCACGAGACGTATCAGATTTTGAAAGACCGGACGATCGAGTTCGACGATCGCGAGGTGGCACGCGATGTGCTTCGCGGCTTCGGGTTTCAGAAGAACTAAATGGAACTCACTCTGCAGCAGGTGGCGCTGTGCCTCGGCACTCATTCCGAAGAGCCGGAATTGCGGGCTCGCGGTTGGAGTATCGATTCGCGTACCATTGCGCCTGGCGATTTGTATTTCGCATTGCGCGGCGATGTGCACGATGGCCACGCGTTTATCGATGTGGCGCTGAACGCCGGTGCAATTGCCGCTATTGCCGAGACAGTTGGGCCGAAGATTCTGACTGTTCCCGATTCGCTTAGCGCGCTGCAACAGCTTGCTGCATGGGCGCGCGCGCATTGGGGTGGAACCGTGGTGGGCGTGACGGGAAGCGCGGGCAAGACGTCGACGAAAGATGCAATCGCGCATCTGCTGGCGGTGGCGATGCCGGTGGGCCGCACCGTGGGAAATTTCAACAATCACATCGGGCTGCCGCTTTCGATTTTGCGCATTCCCGATGGTGCACAAGCCGCCGTGCTGGAGATGGGCATGAACCATGCCGGGGAGATTCGCGCCTTGGCAGCGTGGGCCAAGCCCGATATCGGCGTGGTGACCAACGTGGGTTATGCTCATGTGGAATTTTTCGATTCCATTGAAGGTGTGGCTTTGGCGAAGCGTGAACTGATTGAGGCGCTACCCGCGCAAGGTACAGCGGTCTTGAACGCGGACGATGAGCGCGTTGTGCGTTATCGCGAAGTGTATAGCGGCAGAACCGTCACCTATGGGTTCAGTGCCGAAGCCGATGTTCGCGGCGAAATGCTGGAAGGGAACCGCTTCCGCTGTTTGGGTTCGTTTTACGAAACCCAACTCACCGGCCGGCACGCCATTTCGAATATTCTTGCCGGCATCGCCGTGGCTCAGGTGTTCGGAATTGCGCCGGGGCTTCTGGTGGATGCGGTCAGGTCGCTTGAGCCGGGCAAGATGCGCGGTGAGCGAATGACGCACAATGGCATTACCATTTTGAACGACTGCTACAACTCCAACCCGGCCGCCGCGCGAGCGATGCTCGATGCTCTTGCCGCCGAAAAGGCGACGCGCCGCATTGCGGTGCTGGGGGAGATGCTCGAACTCGGCGGTAGAACCGAGCCCTTACACCGCGACATTGGCCGTTATGCCGCGGAAAGCGGGATGGATGTGCTCATTGCCTTACGCGGTGCCGCAAGCTTTATGGCTGATGAAGCCAAAAAAGTGGGTATGTCGGACGGTGCCGCGTATTTTTTTGAGGATCCCGCGGATGCTGGGCGCTTTCTGAAACAGATTGCGCGGCCGGGCGATGCCGTGTTGTTTAAAGGTTCGCGTGGCGTTCACGCGGAGCGCGCGCTGGAAGCGTTCACCGATGATATTGGAGGCGCGGCGGCCTGATGTTTTATTACCTGCTTTACGATCGTCTCTATCCCACGGTCAGCGGATTTCGCCTGTTCCGCTACGTCACCATTCGAACTACTTTCGCGAGTATCACGGCATTTCTGCTGTGCGTGATTTTGGGCCCGCTGCTGATTCGAAAACTGCGCGAATTTCAGATTGGCCAGTACATCCGCGAGGAAGGTCCGAAGAGCCATCAGAAAAAAGCGGGCACTCCCACCATGGGCGGCGTGTTGATCGTGATCTCGATCGTGATCCCAACGCTGCTGTGGGCGGACCTGCGCTATCTGTATGTCTGGATCGCGCTGCTGGCTTTGATTGTGTTCGCGGCC
>JBBROT010000353.1:0-4249 GCA_038229155.1 Bryobacterales bacterium
CAATGCCAAATCCTCACGCATGTCTTTCCGGATACCCGCGTAAGCGGTCGCGTAACGGTACCCCAGAGGCGCGATCAATGGCGGACGGCTCCCAACACTTCATTGTCATGCAGATGAATCCCATTCATGAATGCCTCCGCCGAAACGCGCTTGCGCCCTTCCGCCTGCAACTCCAGCGCGCGCAACACAGTGCCACCGCCGCAGGCAATGTGCGCGGCATGGCCTGTCTTCAGAGTCCCCGGCATCAGGTCGTGAGATTCCATAGCGATTTGCGCTTTCCAGATGTGCAGCATGTGCCCGCGAAACGTGGTGTGCGCGCCGGGCCACGGAACCAGCCCACGGATCTGGTTTCCAATCTCGCGGGCCGTTCGGTTCCAATCGATCACGCCATCCTCCTTCTTCAGAATAGGAGCCAGCGTTGCCTCCGCCGCATTTTGTTTAAGCGGGACAGTCTCCGATAGCCGCTCAATTGTGTCGATCAACAAATTGGCACCCAAATGAGACAGGCGATCACCAAGGCTCACAGCATCGTCGTCAGGCAAGATGGGCGTTTGGGCGCGCAGCAGGATGTCGCCGGTATCGAGGCCCGCATCGATCTGCATGGTGGTTACACCGGTGACCGCGTCGCCGTTCGAGATGGCCCACTGGATGGGCGCGGCACCGCGCAATTTCGGCAGCAGAGATGCGTGAACGTTGATGATACCGAGTGGAGCGATATCGATGATCGACTGCGGCAGAATTTGCCCATAGCCCACAACTACCATCAGGTCAGGGCGCAGGGCGCGCAAATGCTCAACCGCTTCCGGCCGCCTGGCACGCTCCGGTTGAAACACAGGAAGCGCGCGAAGAAGAGCGAATTCCTTGACGGGCGATTGCGCCAGTTGCTGTTTGCGGCCTTTGGGCCGGTCAGGCTGCGACACCACTTCGAGCACTTCATGCCCCGCTTCCAGAAGGGCGGCCAGCGAAGGTACCGCAAATTGCGGCGTACCCAGAAAGACCACTCTGCGGGACACGCCTATTCCCACTCGCCCGCTTTCATCAGCTTGCGAATCCGGCGCTTGATCACATCGCGTTTCAAAGGGCTCAAGTAACTCAGAAACAGCTTGCCATACAGATGATCGATCTCATGCTGCATCGCGCGCGCCAGCAAGTCTTCACCGGTGATTTCGAAAAATTCGCCCTTGGCATTTTGTGCGCGCACAATCACCACCTTCGCGCGTTTCACCTCTTCGCGAAATCCGGGAATGCTCAGGCAGCCTTCTTCGCCCACCTGCTTTCCCTCGCGATGAATCACCTCCGGATTGATCAACACCAAAGGCGCTGGCTGTTCATCATCGCCGCGCCCGCAATCGATCACCGTAAGCTTCTGGCTCACGCCTACTTGCGGTGCCGCCAAGCCCACGCCTTTGGCCGAATACATGGTCTCGAACATGTCCGCAATGAAGCTGTCCAGTTCCGGCGTGTTGAAGTTCGTGATGTTCTGGCCTTCACGCTCCAACACGGGGTTGCCGTATCTCACTATCTTGTAGACCATCGTCTAAAACCGGGTCACCTGTTCGCGGTAGCCGTCGAAATTCCGCTTCGTTTCCAGCAGCGAATCGCCTCCGAACTTTTCGAGGAAGGCTCCCGCGAGCACAATTGCCACCATCGCTTCTCCAATCACGCCCGCCGCTGGAACAACGCAAACATCGCTTCGTTCATACGCGGCCTTGGCGGGTTCGCGCGTTGGCAGGTCGACAGATTCCAGGGGCCGCCGCAACGTGGAGATCGGTTTCAGCAGGCCGCGCACGCGAATCTCTTCGCCGTTCGTCATGCCGCCTTCGATGCCGCCCGCGCGATTCGCGCCCCGATAAAATTCGCGCTCTTCTTTCCGGTAATGGATCGTATCCTGCACAACAGAGCCGTAGCTGGCCGCGCCCTGTCCCGCAAAACCGATCTCCACGCCCTTCACCGCCTGCATGGAAACAATGGCCTGTGCCAAGCGCCCGTCCAGCCGCGTGTCCCAGGTGGCATGTGAACCCAGGCCCACAGGCGCGCCTTTCACCACCACTTCAAAGACGCCGCCCACGGTGTCGCCGGTACGGTATGCAATGTCCACCACTTCCTTCATGCGCGCCTCGGTTGCCGCATCGACACAGCCCAGCAGCACCTCGTCGCGCGAACTCAGTTCTTCAATTTCCGCCCATGCCGCCGCACGCTCCAGCCGGCATTCGCCCACTGCGGTCACGTGGCTCAGAATTTCCATTCCGAATGGCCGCAGCAATGCTTTCGCGATTGCACCCACGGCCACCCGTGCCGTGGTTTCGCGCGCGCTGGCACGCTCCAGGATGTACCGCGCATCTGTGAAGTTGTACTTGATGGCACCGGCCAAATCCGCATGCCCGGGACGCGGGCGCGTCACGCTTTTATACTTTTCTTCGCTGCCGGCAAAATCTTCCACGGGAAGCGCTTCCGTCCAATTCTGCCAATCGCGATTGCGGATCACGATGCCCACGGGCGCGCCGATGGTGTGGCCATGACGAACGCCGGCCACAATCTCAGCGCGGTCCGTCTCGATCTTCATACGGCCGCCCCTGCCGAACCCTTGCTGCCTGCGCCAGAGTTCACGATCCACGCGGGCCAGCTCGATGGGGATTCCGGCGGGCATTCCCGCGATAGTCGCAAGCAAACACTCGCCGTGACTTTCGCCGGCGGTTTCAAATCTGAACATTATTCTTAACTTTCGATCATAGCGCGAGCGCGCACGGGAGTCAGGCGCGGCCCTGCGGAACGGTGACGGTGAGTTGCTGGCGGGAGACTGGAATGGTCCCTCGAAGCGGGCCCTTCATCGCCATCGGATTCGTGAGCTTGACCAGGTGAACGGTCATCGAGTTTTCTGCCGCCAGATGGATGTATCGAGAAATCCGCAGCCCTTCACGATGAGCGGTGGGGGCCCATTCGCGGCCCAGAGCACGGCGTTGCGGAGCCGCTTGCCATGATCGACATCAGAACTTCCCAAAAGCGCGGGGCGCGGTGCGAGGGCGAGTGTTGGCGAGCAGAGAGAGAGTATGTGGATTAAGTGCGGCACACTGGTAGACTTAACCACAAGAGACGGGACCCAGAAGACATCTATGCGCGGCATCGACTGTAACGGTCGATGTCCCACTCCGTCACCGGATCTCCAGCCGTAGCGACAAACTCCACCTGCCCGCGCCCGCCGTGATAAAGAAAGCTCCAGCTTCCTCCCCATCGGCCGCACCCCCCGCCCCTTTAAGCCTTTCTCTGTGGCTCAGCGTGCCCCCCCTCCCCCGGTCACACACACACAGCGCATACTGAACTGGAATAGGATAGGAAACTGCTTCATCAAGTAGTTCTGATCGGACGAGCCGTTCTCTAGATTTCTCAGCCTGCATCGCGCGGGTGCCGCTGCTATTAAACTTGAGATTCGCGACCACTCTCCACCATGACGCCTGCGGCGGGAATCAACTCTGCGCTCCTCAACCGTCTCAAGGCGCGCGATCCTGGTGCCTTGGTGGAAGCAGTGCGCGCGCATGCCAGAGCGCTGTTCCGCGCAGCCAAGGGACTCGGATTTTCGGATGCGGATGCGGAAGATCTCGTTCAGGATGTCTTCTCTACCTTTATTCAAAGGCTCGACAGCTTTGAGGGCCGGTCACAGCTTCGGACATGGCTATTCGGCATACTGCATCGAAAGACTATGGAACGGCGAAGGGTTGCAGCCATCGAGGCGCGGTGCGATCCGATAGACGATGTCTTCGAGTCCCGCTTCGATATGCGTGGGCATTGGGTACGCCCGCCCGCCGACGTTGAGCGACTGCTACTGTCAAAAGAACTGGGAGCGCTCATTCTTGGTTGCATGGACGGCCTTCCCGCAAATCAACGCGGGGCATTCGTTCTGAGGGAGATCGAGGGACTAGAAACTGCGGAGATCTGTAAGATTCTGGCAGTGAGCATCACTAACTTTGGGGTACTGATCCATCGGGCCCGTGCCCGGCTACGGGAATGTTTGGAATTAAAAGGTTTGGGATAAACGATGATCACCTGCAAAGCGGTGGCTAATCTGCTCTTGTCAGATCTTCTTGGAACCCAGAAGTGGTGGAAGCGAGTTGAAGTACATGTCCATCTTGCGATGTGCGGTATCTGCTCCCGTTGTGCTCGTCAACTCGGACAGTTAGGATCAGGCGCACGTCGCTGGAGCCGCCAGAACGAGGGGGACGCGGCCCTGGAAGAGCGCCTTATTCAACGCCTCTCC